>JAIDKZ010000066.1 GCA_029051735.1 Anaeroplasmataceae bacterium
CTAATAAAGACAAAAAAATAAACTTATCTATTTCACACCAAATAAAATTGATAAAACATCCTTCACTTGATTGCTTGTTTTCTTCCCAAATACACATTCATTAGAAAAATGTTCACAATTATTAGAAACTAAATCATATCCGCCTTCTCCTAAACGACTTAACGCATAATTCACAATATCTTTTGGAGATTTTTTTTCCTTTATTTCCTCTTCTGTATAACTTCTAACCTCTAAACATCCTCCCATTAGAAAGTCCTCTAAAGATGTTTTAATAATTCTTGCTGCACTTGGATCTAAAGCGTCCGTTCTTGTAGGAGGTGCAAAATGAATGACACAAGAATCATCTGCATAAATACCATGATGGCTATAAAATCCTCTATTTACACGAATTTGATCTCCATAACTAGGCTTTTTATTCTTTTCCCACATAACTTATTACTACCTCCTTATTTTTATAGCGGCGCCAATAAAATCCTTAAATAGAGGATGTGGTCGTTGTGGACGTGATAAGAACTCTGGATGAAACTGGCAGGCAACAAACCATGGATGATTTTTAATCTCTACTATCTCTACAAGATTTGCTTGAGGATTCTTTCCTGCAATCATAAAATTCCCATCAAAAATATTTAAATATTGATTATTAAATTCATAACGATGTCTATGACGCTCATGTATCATATAAGATTGATATGCATCATAAGATTTTGTATTCTCCATTATACTACAATCATATAAGCCTAAACGTAGTGTACCTCCCATATGAATTCCTTCATATTGATTTGGCAAATAATCTATGATAGGATGTGTAGTTCTAGGATCAAGTTCAGTTGAGTTAGCATCTGCATACCCAACTACATTTTTTGCATACTCTATACAAGCTAGCTGCATTCCATAGCAGATTCCTAAAAATGGAATACATTTTTCTCTAGCATATTGAATTGCTAAAAGTTTACCTTCACTTCCACGTTGTCCAAAACCACCAGGAACAATAATTCCTTCATATATATGCAATCGTTGTTCTACATTTTCTTTATTTAATTCATTCGCATCAATATGATCAATTAAAATCTTAACTCCATGAAAATATCCTGCTGATTTTAAAGCTTCATTCACACTGATATATGCATCTTGTAGTGCTACATATTTTCCTACTAATCCAATGCGAATTTCACTTTTTAAATTCTTTATTCTATGAATTAAATTATCCCATTCTGTCATGTTTGCCTGTGGCAAATCTAATTCAAAATGTTTTAAAATTACATCATCAATTTTTTGAGCATGTAAATTTGAAACAACTTCATAAAGTATTTTTGCATCTTTTGCTTCAAAAACAGCATTTTTATCTACATCACAAAATAATGCAATCTTTTCTCTTTGTTCTTTATTGATTGATACTTCTGTACGCAAAATAATCACATCAGGCTGAATCCCTAAACCACGTAACTCTTTAACAGAATGTTGTGTTGGCTTAGTTTTAATTTCTCCAGCCGCTTTTAAATAGGGAACTAATGTGTTATGTACATATAGTGTATTATGAAATCCAAATTCTCTTCTAGCTTGACGTATTGCCTCTAAAAATGGTAAAGATTCAATATCACCAACAGTGCCACCAATTTCTGTTATAATCACATCTGCATTACTATCTTCAGCAACTTTAATTAGTTTTTCTTTAATCTCATTTGTTATATGAGGAATTACCTGCACTGTTGCTCCTAAATAATCTCCTCTTCTTTCCTTTGAGATTACACTAGAATAAATTTTTCCAGTGGTAATATTTGAATTTTTAGATAAATTTTCATCAATAAATCTTTCATAATGTCCCAAATCTAAATCAGTTTCTGCTCCATCATCTGTAACAAAAACTTCTCCATGTTGATAAGGAGACATCGTTCCAGGATCAACATTAATATAAGGATCAAATTTTTGCATAAAAACCTTTAATCCTCTGTTTTTCAGTAACCTTCCAATACTTGAAGCTGCAATTCCTTTTCCTAAAGATGAAACAACTCCACCTGTAACAAAAATGTATTTAACCTGTTTTTTCATTTCTTTACCTCTCATATAAAAAAAATAGCCCCTCAAATATGAGAGAACTTTCTAGGGTGCCCTTATAAATTATATTATAAATTCCCCTCATTTTCAACTATAAGTTTTATGAAAATTTTAATAGAGAATAGGCCTAAATAGTTAATTATTCTTTATCAAATTTTTATTTAAAATTATGATATTATATTGTTTTATTTTAACAACAGTTTCTATCTTTGTCAAATAAAAAAGGATTACTATGTATAATCCTTTTTAAAAAATCAACTTAATCTATTTTGTGTTTCACTATCAAATAAATGGCTATGTTCCATATCAAATGTAACCATTATTTTTGTCTGTTCTTCAATAGGACTTCTTGAATTTACAATAGAGATCATTGGAGTATCTTCTACATTAAAATGAAGATTTGCCTCATGCCCTAACATTTCTAGCATTTCTACTTCAATTTCAACAGTAGAAGGTTTTGCCTTTCCTTGTTCAAAGACAATGTCTTCTGGACGAATACCTAAAATAACTTCTTTATTAAATAACTCTTTTTCCTTTACCATTTTTAATTGTGCTTTATTTAAAGGTAAAGAATACTGTTTGTTTGGTGTTACAAAAGAACCATTTTCATCTATTGTACCATGAATAAAATTCATGGAAGGAGTTCCTATAAAACTACCAACAAAAACATTGGCAGGGAAATTATAGATATCCTTTGGTGTGCCAATTTGCTGAATATATCCATCTTTCATAACTACTATCTTTGACGCCATTGTCATAGCCTCAATCTGATCATGTGTAACATATAAAGAAGTTGCTCCTATATTTTTATGAATTCTTGCAATCTCAGTACGCATTTGAACTCTTAACTTTGCATCTAGATTAGATAAAGGCTCATCAAATAAAAATACTTTTGCATCTCTTACAATAGCTCTACCTAATGCTACTCTTTGTCTTTGTCCTCCAGATAAAGCTTTAGGCTTACGATCTAAAAATCCCTCAAGTCCTAAAGTCGCAGCTACTTCAGTAATTCTTTTCTTTATTTCCTCTTTTGGAACTTTTCTTAACTTTAATCCAAATGCCATATTATCAAAAACAGTCATATGTGGATAAAGAGCGTAACTTTGAAATACCATCGCAATACTACGATTCTTCGCAGGAACATCATTCATTAATTCTCCATCGATTAAAAGTTCACCACTTGAAATTTCTTCAAGACCAGCAACCATTCGTAATGTGGTTGATTTACCACAGCCAGATGGACCTACCAATACAATGAAGTCCTTGTCTTCAATTTCTAAGTTAAAATCAAAAACCGCTTGTACTCCATTTGGATAAATTTTATTAATATTTTTCAAACTAACATTTGCCATATTTTTCTACCTCATGTTTCTTTTTTATTAAATAAGCACAAGCCCCATATATGCCTGCATTATTTTTTAATTTTGCTAATTGAATTTTTGTGTTCCTTGTTAAAGAAATACACACTTGATTAAATTGTTTTTGAATCTCTTGCAATAAAAACTCCCCTGCATTACTCAATCCACCGCCTATAATAAATAGATCAGGATTCATAGTTACAGAAAGATTGGATAAACCTTTTGCAAGTGCTTTGCATGATTCTTGCAGCACATAAGAAGATAAAACATCTCCTTTTTTTGCTGCATCTATAACTTCCTTAGCTGTCAATGTTTCAGATATGTTTAAAATCGTTGGATATTTCTTGTGATGAAATTTCGTTAAGCGTACAATTCCTGTTGCAGAAGCTAAAGTTTCTAAGCACCCTTTTCTTCCACAAGAACAATCAAACTGGTAAGTATCATCTACTTTCATATGACCAATCTCACCACCTAGACCATTTGAGCCTTCAACTATTTCATTTTGGATAATAATTCCTCCGCCAACGCCTGTTCCTAAAGTTACAAACACAACAGAGTCAAATGGATTATCTGTAAAATATGCCTCACCAAATGCTGCAATATTTGCATCATTAAATACAAATACTTTCACATTATCGCCCATTGCTTTACAAAATTCTTTTTTTATATCAACATTCGTCCATCCTAAATTAACACAGCTTAATGCAATTCCATTTTTCATTATTCCAGGAATTCCTATACCATACCCCAAAATATCTTCTTTCTTTATTTGATTGACATTTAAATAATTCAATAAATTCTTTGCAAGATCTTGAAATATAGTCTCCTTATAAGTTGGTATTTCCCATTGTTCTTTTAGAGTACCATCCTCATAAAATAAGCCAATCTTAATTGATGTTCCACCAATATCTATACCAAAAATAAACATACCTTGCCCTCCTTATCGTCTTGAATAAACAACTTCACCACGACAAATCGTCATATAAACATTGAAATCTTTATCAATAACTACAAAATCAGCATCTTTGCCAACTTCTATACTGCCTTTTTTATCTTCTATATGAAGACATTTTGCAGGGTTGATTGTTGCACAATCAATTGCTTCTGTAAAAGGAATACCTGTTGCTTTCATGAAATTGCGAATTGCATCATTCATTTTTAAAGTAGATCCTGCAAGAGTTCCATCTTCTAAACGAGCTTCATTTCCTTTTACAATTACTTTTTGACCACCCAACTGGTAAGTTCCATCTGGCATCCATTTTGCTTCCATTGAATCTGTTACTAAACAAATTTTATCTTTAGCTTTATTTTTATGAAGCAGCTGAACCACTGGTTTAGAAACATGAATTAAATCACAAATCAACTCACAACTTAAATTGTCATTAAATAATCCTGCTCCTATTACACCACCATCTCTATGATGAAATCCTCGCATCGCATTAAACATATGAGAAACAGAACAAGCACCATACTGCACAGCTTCACAAGCTAAATCATAAGTACAATCTGTATGACCTAAAGATGAAATAATTCCACGTTCTGTTAAATATTTTGTTAATGCTTTTCCATTTTCCTCATAGGCAATTGTAACCTGTTGAATTGTATTTAATGCAGTTTGATTTAATCGCTTAAACATGTCTACATCACATGGAATAATGTATTCTTTAGGCTGTGCACCAGCATGTTTTGGGCTAATAAATGGACCTTCTAAATGAATTCCTAAAATTTCAACACCACTAGGTTTAGTTTGAATGTAGGATGCTATATTCCTTAAGCTTGCCTCAATATTTTCTATACTTTGGGTCATTGTCGTTGCAAGACAACTTGTAGTTCCTTCCTTACAAATAGAAGTTAAAACTTTAGTTATATCTTGATTTGTAGGATTCATAAAATCAGCCCCATTTGCTCCATGTATATGCTTATCAATAAAGCCTGGAACAACAAAAAGATGATCTTCTAGTTCTAAAAGATTATTCTTAGAAATGTTTTTTCCAATTTCTTTTATCTTCTCATCTTCAAAATATAAGGATGTTTTAATTATCCCTTTTCCAGCAACATAAATATTTGAATTTTTAAACCCATTCATCTTCATTAATCATTCACCAAACTTAACGCTTCTTCATCTGTCACAACAATCACATCCTGATGCAAATGTAATGCACTTGCTGGGAAATCTGTTGTAACCTCTTTAGACAATAGTCTTTTCATAGCTTCAGCTTTATTTTTTCCTGTAGCAATTAATACGATTTTCTTAGCTTTCATTATTTCAGCAATTCCCATTGTGATTGCTTTAGAGGGAACCTCTTCTAAAGTATTAAAAAATCTTTTATTATCTTCTCTTGTCTTTTCAGTCAACTGAACAATAAACGTTTTTTGATCAAAAGGAGTTTTAGGCTCATTAAATCCAATATGTCCATTTGCCCCTATACCAAGTAACTGAATATCTACTACTGTCTTATCTAATTCTTTAGAATATTTCTTACAAGACTCTTCTAAAGCCTTTGGTGTAGCATAAGGAATATGTACATTCTCCTGCTTGATATTTACATGATTAAATAAATGATCATTCATAAAATAATAATAACTTTGTGGACAGTCTCGATCAATCCCCACATATTCATCTAAATTATATGTTCTTACATTTTCAAAACTAATTTTTTTATTTTTATAATCTTCTATCAAATTTTGATATATTCCTATAGGAGAAGACCCTGTAGCTAAACCTAAAACAATATCAGGTTTTTCTTGGATTGCATCAGAAATAATATCCCCTGCAACCTTACTAGCCTCCTCATAATCCTTACATTTTATTATTTGCATTATATTCTCCTTCTAAAAAGTCTACTTCTATTTGAGTTTTGAAGGTATTTTTTGCCTGAATAATTTGAATATATTTTTTATCTATCAATTGATGATTTGATTGTTCTTCATCTGGCAATCCATACCATGGCTCAACACATAGAAATTGTGGATTTTCTGGTTCGCTTTGCCAAAATGCCGTAAATGGCATATTATGTTGAATTCTTAATATATTAGAATTCGCTTGAATATCAACTTGATTTAATCCATAACAAAGTGTTCTTTGCTGGATTAATTCTTTTGAAAAATTAGAAAGAGAAATTGTAGAATCAATTCTTTTTTCTTCTATTTTATTTATATATTTAGGATTAAAAAAGATTGTTTTAACATTTTGATTTTTAAAATTTAATTCTACATTCTCTCCTAAAAGATGTTTTATTCCCTCATAGTCAAACCCTGGATGAAACCCTATAGAAAAATACATTAGATCATTTCCAAGATTTTGAATTTCAAAAGAAATTAGCACACGATTACAAATAAGTTTATAAGTAATTAAAAACTTATAATGGAAAGGGTACATCTTTAAAGTATCCTCAGTTGATTTTGAAGAAAATGTAATAGAATCTGATGTATGGTTTTCTACTTCAAAAACTTGGTGTTGTAGAAATCCATGCGCATCTAATTCATATTTCTTACCCTGATATATAAAATACCCATCTTTTAAATTACCGATTATAGGGAATAAAATTGGACTTTGATTCTTCCAAAGAGAATTTCTTTTCCAAAGTATATTGATATCTTTGACACACAATTCCTCTAGTTCTGCCCCAAACTCTGAGATGCTTAAACGAAAGATATTATTGTGTATTTGATACATGTATAACTCCTTTATTTTAATACTGTATTTGTAACATCTTGTGTATATTTTTTTGTCTTTTCAATATCTCTTAGTGCACAACTCGTTACTAAAACATCACACACATAGATTTGAGATACCTTTGAACAAAGAAATCCACCACTAATATCATTTTCAAATCCATTTGTTTTTAAAAAAACATCTGCTAATGAATTTAATGTTGAATTTGTATAGTTAGATATTACAATTGTTTTAACATTTTTTTCTTTGCAATTTTTTGCAAATTTAATCATTTCCTCAGTTTCACCACTAAAAGAATAAATGATTGCGCAAGTATCCTCATTTAGCACAGCAGTATACATATAAGAAAAATGACTATCATTAATTACGATAGGTTTAATCCCTGCACGTAATATTTTACTAAACATGTCCAATGCAGTCGTATGGCTTGTTCCCATACCTGCAATAATAACCTGTTTAGAATTTAATATTATATCTGTAGCTTCTTCTATAGCATTCATATCAATAGAGGACTTTGTCTTTTGGATAACCTCTATCATATTATTTGTAATATTATCAACAAAAGGTAAATCATTTTTTATACTGATTTCCTGTAAAGCCTTATAAATATCCATTTTAAAAGCAATAAAATTTACATATCCTAATTTCTTAAAATATCTTACAATAGAAGCCTCTCCAACATGCAATTTTGTCATAATACTATTCAAAGTATCATAAATTACTTGTTCTGGATTTTCAATAATGTATTTATGAATTGTTTTCTCTGTTTTAGAGAATTCAACTCGTTCTTTTACAAGAATACTTTCTAACTTTTTTTTATCGATAACCATATACTTCACAGCCTTTACTAAATATCTTTATATCAAGTGTAATTATACCAAAAATTAGAAATTTTTGAAAGAGCTTATTGCGTTCTCTTCTTTCTAATAACCAAAATCATTAAAAAACAAAGCCCCAATATACCAACTCCTATTGAGATTGAAACACTCAAAATGGTAACCAAATCAGAAGAATTCTTTTCTGAAGGTTCTACTACCTTTTCCCACTTGGCATAAAGTGTGAAATTATTAGACACTACATCTTCTTCAAATTTCCACTCTTCCAAACACTCTATATCTTTATACCAACCTATAAAGGTATATCCTTCTCTTACTGGATTTTGTGGTTTAGAAATAAATGATCCATTTTGTAGACCAGAAATACTTGTCACAAAACTTCCGCCATTGGAATCAAAATATACTTCATATGTAATTTCTTCTTTTTTCCATTTAGGATAAAGTGTTGTATTCTTTGTCACCTTATCTACAGTAAAGTCCCATGGAGTTTGGCAAGTTTTTTCTTTATACCACCCCATAAAAATATACCCTTCTTTTATTGGACTTTCTGGTTGATTTATTGTTTCATTTTGCTTAACAGAAATTGGACTAATATCCACATCTGCAAAATAAACAGTAAATTTTATCTCTGTCCATTTTGCATACAATGTCATATTCTCATGAATTTCTTGTCCTGGAATAATTTTTTCTAAATAAGTAGAATCCAAATACCAACCTTCAAATTTCCATCCATCTTGTTCAAGGATAGGCAACAACAAAGGAAGCTTTTCTTCAACTTCTATAGATTCTGGCTTGGTTCCATAGCCTTGTGTATCAAAAGTAATGGCATAAGTTATTTTTTTCCATTTCGCATATAGGGTTCTATCAGATGTAATTGAAAGATCGAAGTCGTATAATATGGTTTTATTGATATCCTGATACCATCCTATAAATATGTATCCCTCTTTAACTGGAAGATTTGGGATAGATGCTTTCTGTCCATATAGAATGGTTTGGTTCATAACCAAACTCCCTCCATCCGTTTGAAAACAAACAAGATATGTATTTTGGGTCCACTTGGCATATAACACAATATCATTTGTTATCATAGATCCTGCAATAGCGATACTTTCATATTCAGCATCTAAATACCAACCCTCAAATTTCCAACCTTCTTCTGTTGGAGTTGGTAATGAACTTGGTAATGCAGACATATCTTCCATTGCCTTGATTTGAGTACCATGTTGATTCATATTAAAATTAATTTCATATCCTTTTTTTCCTACCTCAACTTCTAATGCAGTATATAAAAAGGAAGGAATTCCTTCCTCTATCTGTTCTTCTACTAAGATAGAGGAAGTTGAAGGATGAATCAAAAATAAGAAATATTTTTTTCCAATTGTTAATGATTGATTTTCATATATTTTACCATCTACATATACCTTTTCTGCAGATGTGAGGAGTTTGCCGTCATCTGTTAGTTCATAAGAGATTTCGCAAATGTTTGCTATAGATTGTACATTAAAGTCTTTATATTCCTCTGTCAGTGTTGCAACATATTCTACTCCATTATTCCAATCACTTTTAACATCTATATTTGCTAAATCCTTAAAATTCCTAGTGGTAATTCTTGCATATTCTCCTAAGTAATTTTTATTATTTTCAATATAAATATTTGTAGGAACATCATAAGTTTTATCTTTATTATCAATTCGAATTTGCTCATTAGCAAGTCCATTAGAACAAAACAAATTGGATGAAATTGTAATAGAATCCACTTCTGCATTTTGTTTATAATTTAAAAACAAAATGGAATAATCTACAGTTAAATATTTTGAAAGTTCTTGATTGTTTCCATATGGTATTTTAACTAACTTGGTAGTAAAATCTTTGTTAATAAATATATTTTCTCTTATATCCACATTTTTTAAAATTGCACCAGTAGCATCATCTTGAACATAGAGTAAAATTAAAGAATCTTCTAAAACATTTTTATATATTAATAAGCCTTCACCATTTCGGCATTTTACACCACCATCTTGGTTTTTGTTCATACCTTTAAAATAATTACCAACAATTTCAAGATTTAGAAAAGCTTTAGCATAAACAAAATGATCACGATTATAACCATTTGTTGATTGAGAACCATCTTCATAACCAGCCTCTTTTATATGAGTATTAAAACTCATATAATTACCAATAATTTTCGCATTAACATCTGAATTTAAAATGTTAATTCCTGTCATAAAATAGCCATAATCTTCTTCTATATCAACTAACCCTGAATTTAACGCAACTTCTTTTAGTTTTTTTGTTTCAGTAGATACAATGCTTTTTTCAACATCTTCTAATCTACCAAAGAAATTGTCTTTAATGATTACATCGTTTGTATAATAAGTAGCAACACCTCGACCAAGACTTGCAGAATTTCTTAAAAACATATTAGAAAGTATTTGCATTGCTCCTCTTTTATTTTGAATATAATATCCTGTTGCAGGACCACCATTCTTACCATAACTATCTGGCTTACATCCCATTGAAACATCTACATCTCTTGCATTAAGAAAGATATTTTGTCTAATTGTCCAACCAGTAGAATTCTGTCTTTGACACCAAATCGTAACATTATCAAATATAATATGTTCAATGGTAATATTTTTAACATCCTCAATATCATAAATATATCGTTGCTTATCTTTAGATTGAAAGATAGTTCCTTCTTCTCCAATAATATCCACACCATTTACTACATTTAAATCTGAAGATAATGTATAGACTCCTTTATTAAAATAGGCATTTTTATTTTGACTTTTACAATGATTTAAAAAATCTTGTACAGAATAATTTGGATAATCCTTTGCTTCTAAAACTTGCGTTTCTGCGCATAAAGTTACTAAGAAGAATGTCAAACAAATGAGTATAAGAAGTGAAAAAAGTTTTTTCATATCTTCCTCCAAAATTTTATAGAGTGACTTAACTTATCTTTAATTATTATATTTTCTTCCTGTATATCTGAAACATATCCCAAAATATTGATTTTAAGAATTTCTCCTAAATTAGAAGTAAAATGAACTTCAATCAAATTCTCTTTATAAACAAATATCAAACTTGCCCTTCCTTGTACACAAATCTCTTTGTACTTTATAGGCTGTTGTTCAAAACTATTCCATAAAATCATATTCTTATATTCTAAAATATGAGTTCCAGGAAGAGCCTTAAACTGATATTCATCTATAACACACATTTTTTTAGGATATAATTGATATTCATACTCATTTGGATTAATATAAAACACTCTCATTTGTGAAATTGTTTGTTTCTCATCTGATTCATTTTTATTCAAATCATAATATGATCTTTCTTCAATAAATCTTTTAATTTCTGGTTTAGTTTTAAAAATTAATTTTACTTCATCTGTTTCTAAAACATTTTTCACTAAAGAATAATTATCTTCAAAGGTAAAAATTGTTGATATATATTCTGTATTTGAATGAATGTCAGAAGCTACACCTACCAAAGAATTTTTTAAAACAAATTTAGAAAAATATCCTTCTACTTTATTTTTTTGATGAAAGCAAGTATTTAAGATATCTTTATAAGCTACACCAGCTGTAATTAAATTATTCATAATTTGATTAGGCTCTTCTGGTAAAAGCGGATTTGTAGATCCATTTCGATAAAATGGATTTATTTTTAAAACTTCATTCCCCTTTGGCGGTTGATTGTAATATAATTCATAGGTGAAATTTGATTGATAAGAGCCTAAAAGGTTTTCCCCATTGATACTCTCATAATTTGAAACTGTATCTGAACAAGCAGATATAGCTATCAAGAACTCGTCATTTCTTTTAATATAACGATTCATATACTGAAAAGCATATGCTTTAGATGAATAGTCAAAAAATGCTTCCTCATTGTAAATATGATCAATAAATCCATCTCTTGAATATAATTTTGCAAGACTATGTAGGGCTTTCATAATTCGTTGATAACTATAATGACTGCCAGCAACTCTACTACTTGCTCTTCCACGTACACAATCTAAAGCTCTTTGATGATATAAAAAAGGAAAGTATGCCTTTTCTACACGCTCAAATATGGTATCCATATAATCTTTTACATCCCATTCAAGCCAATAGAAGAGTTCTAAGTTTTTAACTAAGGAATGTAACAAAACTTCTCCATATGAAGCATTATAGGGAACTGATTGATGATATAGAAAACTACCATCTGGATAAAATCCATTTCCCTCATTTGTGATTTTTAAAATCTCCGGTAACAAGGAAGCCAAATGATCAATTTCATAAGAATCTTGTAATAATATACTGCGCAATAAGCATATATATATTGTATCTGCTAAATTTGCATAATCTGTTTTTCTCCGTTTTACATCTGGATAATTTCTACGATAATATTCATATTCTGCTTGAGGGATGTAGAAATTTTCTATCGCTAATAAATAACAAAGCTCTTCTTTATTTATTTCATCATAGCACAATACCAAAATCTCATTTAAACATCTTGGTATTCCTATTTCATATATCCACCAATTCCCTTTATAATTAGCAAGACCAGAATATTCCATTGCTTGTTGTTTTTTTACCTCTTGGTAAGCCCACATCTTTAGTTCCAAATCATTTTGCAATATCGCTTTTTTTATCATACATAATAAACGTCTAAATATATGATAGATTCGCTCTGTTGGTTCCTGTGGTAAAGCAATATACAAAGATTCCTTTGTGCTTTCTTCTTCCATTGTTTGAAGTAAGGAAAGGCTATAAGATTTTATAGCCTTTTCGTACTTGTCATGCAAAGAACGAAGTGATATAGTATATAGACTAGATTCATCATATTTGCAAGATTTAAACTGGCCCAAATACAAAGCATAATGTCCTTGATTAGAAATAGGAATACTTTTTTCTACTCCATCCACTTCACAAGTAAAGAAAGCTGTATCTATATCTTTTAAAACATCAATATTTAAATAATATGACTCTTGATTTGGACTTTTTAATTCCACTATATCACCCCTTTTTTATATCATGTAATTACTTTACATACTTTTGAATGGTTGATGTAATTGTATTTGTACCAGCCTTTTCCATAGCGGTTACATATGCGTTCCATGTTGAATCATTAATTTGCTGTGTACCCTTTAACCATTTGTTAATTTGTTCAAAATAAACATTATTTACAGCACTTCTTGAAGTATTTACCTTTTGATAATCCTCATTAGTCAATTTAATATTTGGATAAATAAGCTTATTATAATTTACATTTAAATAAGGCGTACCATTAGAATTTCTACTGTTTTGATATAAAGACATTGCCGCCTTAGCTTCATCAGATAACCAAGCTTCTTCATAAGTAAATGTCTGACATCCAGGACTTTGAAGTTGAGCACCAATTGTATATAAGTTAGCCAAAGCAGTGTTCTTATCATTTAAAATTTTATCTGTAAATTTATACTCTGAATTATTTTTTGTGAAATGAACATCTTGAATACCAAAGTTTAACGTATCATGCCCTTCATCTGTGAACCAGAAGTCAATCCATTTCATTAATTTAATTCTATCCTCTTCACTTGTTGAAGAATTAATTGCTGTTACTGTACCAATTTGCTTACGAATCGTTGGTTCATGCTTTGTTCCATCACTTCTTGTAGGAGGTGCTATACAAATAACTTCAAACCCATCAACTAAATTTGCCTTATAAACATCATCATTAAAGGAATATGTTGTACCAAGCCAATCATGAGTGGCACCGCCACTATTTTGGGCAAATAAGGTAACACGTTTATCTTCAGTAGACTTATTTAAGATATCTTTTTCAATAAGCCCTTCACTGTACCATTTTGCGATTTCAACCATAGCATTTCTAAATT
The DNA here is from genome assembly GCA_029051735.1 of Anaeroplasmataceae bacterium. Classification (GTDB taxonomy): domain Bacteria; phylum Bacillota_I; class Bacilli_A; order Acholeplasmatales; family Anaeroplasmataceae; genus Pelethenecus. The sequence continues at coordinate 13,786 of JAIDKZ010000066.1, forward strand.
CTGGTTGAGTTGCTCCATATTTTACCACACCATTATCTAAATAGTATTCAGCAGTAGCTCCCCATAAAGAAGCTAATTCTGAAATTGCAAAATCAGAGTCTCTATCAAAATAAGGATAAATATTATCAGCAGTTGTCAATAAACTCTTATTATTTTTAAATGCTAACAACAAATCATGGAATTGATTTACTGTTAATTCATTTAAGTTATCTTTAGATATTCCAGCAGGAAGCTTGTTGTTTGCTGCAAGTTTGTTTACCCAGTCTTGACGAACAAAGAATGCTTTTGCAGTTTGACCATCTGTGTAAAAAGGCACACCATAAATTTTTCCATCACTTGCGGTTGCCCAATCCTTCTTTTCTGGATTTTCATCAAAGAATTTCTTTAAATTAGGAGCATGTTCATCAATTAATGGAGTTAAATCTAAAAATATTCCATCCTTCAATGCGGTTGCTTCAATTGTATCTTGGTCATTAACAACAAGATTTGCATCTTTTCCTCTTAAATTATAAATACTATCATAATTGGTGTCATACTTCTGCAATACGCCTTCTAATTTAATATCTGCATATTCATTTGCTCTTTTATAAACTGGCATTTCAGAATTATAAATATAACCATCTTGATATAAAAATATAGAAAGTTCATTCTTAGAACCACCACAGGATGCAAGTGTTAACATACTAGCAGCCAGTAGAGCTGTCGTTAGAATTTTCTTTTTCATCTTTTTTTCCTCCTTTTTTAACAAGTATGAAAATAACAATTGCTAAAGCAGCTAACACAACAGCACCACCAACAGATCCTAAAACGATAGCTAATACAGGCGTTATTGTAGCTGATGCAGGTGTATAGTTATTGTGATAAAATTCAACCTTTGCAACTTTAATCTGATCATCATTGTTATTTCCATTAAAAACAATTTTTATATATTTTGCTTCAAGGAAGCCTAAGGAATAAACCTCATCTCCCATTTTGTTTGTACTACTTCCAGAGAAGTAACAGCAATCCCAATTTTCTCCATCTAAACTAGAATAAATATCAAAATAATATTTATTTAATAGTCCTCCTTGGAAACGAATTAAAATATTAGTAATTGTTGTTGCTTTTTCTAATTCAAAAATTAGTTCTTCTTTATTGCTTGATGTAAATGCAGTATTTGCATTGCCATCTAATACGTTTTCCGCACCTTCTGAGCCTGTAACTTTGACTATTGATATTGGACGATATTCTTCATATCCATCAATAATTGTGTCAACTATAAATTTGTATGTATATGTTCTTGTTTTTCCAGTTTCAATATCTTCTACAATAACTTTTGTTAATTGATTAAATAATTTAGACTTTTCAACTGTAACTTTATATTTTGTTTGATCATAGCTAACTTTTAAATCTGGAACTTCTTTTACTGTATTATCCAATTTGACAATATACTGATAAGTATATGGATTAAAAATATATTTATATTTATCTCCTAAAGCAGCATCAAATTCTATATTTTCTACAGCAATATCAGCTAGAGGTGTTAGATTTTCTAAATTCCAATCCATAACAGAAATGAACTCTGTTTTATAAGAACTAAAATCTTTTATTTCTTCTAAAGTAGGAACAAATACTACACTTAATACTCCAGATACCACATCTTCTAATTGAATAACTAATTTATTTACTCCACGATTATCAAGATTACCAAATTGTCCAATTGACCCTGGAAGTGGAGTGTTACCAGACATAACAGTAAATGTTCCTAAATCACTTGTTATATACGCGTACAAGCTCTTTCCATTTAAAACAAGTCTTGCTAATTTTTCATTTATAATATCAATTCTTGCTTCTGTATGCGCACTCCAATATACAACGGATTCTTCACGTAATTCAAACTCATCTTGAATCATAATTGCACTACGATTATTAAATACTTTTAATCCACGATAAGCAGATAAAGCAGAAGCTTTATAAACATTAGATAAATCAACAACAGAATATCCTCCAGATGAATTAGATTCAAATGCAATGATAGGAGCATTTTCACGAGGATCTTGCTGTAAAACTGGATTCTTTTCTGGATTAAATACTAATGTATTTTGACCTTGTGCATTTTTCTTATAATAAGTCCATCTTTGATAATCATAATCCCAAAATCCTGTAGGTACTACTTCATGATAATCTTCATCACAATAATTACCAATAAACTTCTCACCTAAAGCATAAATCTCAAATGTACCACTATCTAAATTTCTGTGAGCAGAGTCATAAGGCAATTCATCTACACCCTTAAGTCCTGTAAATAATGCCATTTCATCTCCAAAGGAGGAGCGGAATGTTGCAAGCTCATGATTTTCTAATAAGAAATCTAATACTTCCATAGTATGTAAATTGATTTGGTCAAATAATCCTGGCTGATACCATAACAAATTCATAATATTGTATTGCTCGTTATCATCAGCAAGTTTACTTAAAATAGCAGCATTTATATTATTCTTATCAATTCTTGTATACCATAACAATGCTGGTTGATTATTTGAATATTCACTTTCCGCATAGAAGAAAGCCTCATAATTTGGACTAGATGTATATAAAGGATAGTTGATATAATTGATAATACCTTCAACATCTCCTAATCCAAAGGAATTAATCTTACCATCTGTTTCGCCATAGATATTGCGTAAAGTAGATAATAAATACACCATATTTCTATGTGCATAAATTGAATAAGAAGGACCTTCTGGCCAACCACCAGATTCAGAATAATGTACTAAAGCAATTTGTAATAATCTAAACGCAGTAGTTATTGTGTTTGCAGCTACTTCTTTTACATCAACCTTAAAGGATGCTCCTCTTACTGTGACATCAATTGGTTCACCAGCATAACTCAATACAGAAAAAGCAGCCATAGCTAAATCACCACAAATAAGTAAACTATGGTTATTACCATGCAATAAAACATTTACATTTGTTAAATTTTCAAAATAATAAAAACCTTCTTCATAAAGTGCTTTGACAATCATTTTTTGTTGATCATCAGACAACGTATCTTTAATGTAATTATAGGAAAAGGCAACGCTATAAGTTACCATGGCAGCATCTAAAAATCCATTACTATCTTCGCCCCATGACAATCTTCTTGTTCCATCTCCACTAAATTCTTCATCTTTTACAATCCACCACATCTGTTCCCAGCATCGCTCTGCATACTCTTTTTTACCAGTTACTTGATATAATATAGCGTATTGCTCCATAGGACTTCTAGCTGAAGCAGGAACTGCTGTTGGTTCTTTACGAGCTAGTTGAGCTTCATAATATTCTACCCAGCGAGTAATGTATTCTTCTTTTCTTAGATACCCCTCACGAACCTCATCTAACCACTCACTATTTGTTAATAAATAAACACCATCTAATTTTCCTTCAGATATTAAGCTATCAAATTTATAATCTTCCATATCTGGTAGAACATAAACTGTAATTTCAGCAATAGTTTCTTCTTCCCCATTATGAATTACAATTTCAAAATGATCGTATCCTGTAAATCCAGCCTTTGGAGTATAGTTGTATAATACACCATGTATTATCTTACCTGTACTTGTGTAATAACGATCTTGAATCTCTTGGACAACACCATTTTTTATTATTTCAACAGTGCCTCCGTGCTCTGTAGTTAAAGTAAATGTACCATCATGTGCTGTACCATAAATCTTTTGATATAAAGAAGCTTTTGCTTCACGTTCAGCAGTTGTCATATTTGCACGTTTTGTCTCTGGATATAATACATCGATATCTCTACAATTGACCTGAATATAACCACCATTATAAATTAAAGGTGATTTGTTATTAAAATAGTAATCACCTGAAGAATAATTCGCTTTAGTTGCTCCTTCTCCCCAACTTAATGGAGTATCTTTTGGTGTAGACAACCAAAAATCTGTAATAGTACAGGCATCATCTACAGGGTCAATTTGCACCTCAATTTCAACAATTCGATACCCCTTCTTTTCATCTACAACAACAATTTTAAAAGTATCATATGTCTCTGTAGTATAAAAATCTCGGTTAGGTGAATAAATTATTTTACTCTTGTTTTTAATATAATAACTTCCATATTGTGGATCACTATATTTGACTACCTCATAGCTAGTTGAATCTTCAACAATTACTTCAAAAACATTACTGGAATCTTCTTTTACTGTGACAAAATTATTTTCACCTACTGAAGCAGATATACCATCTTTTTGTCCAATAATGACTCTGACTTTACGTTCAAATCCATGCAATTTATCTTTCACAATGATGTATGTCATACCTGCTTTCTTAGCAGATATCATACCAAGATTATTAATTTCTGCTATGGTAGTATCCATAGATTCATAAGTATAATTGAAATCTACTATAGAAGAAGGCACTGTATCACAAACAATTTGTGATCTTTCTCCAACAGCTAATTCTACTGCAGAATTATCAACAGTTATAGAAGTATAATCTGTTGTAATAATTCGATAAATACAAATGTCATCAAACCATACATCACCTGTATTATTTGCAAAGTAAAGTTCTATCTTTAATTGTTCTTTTGGCTGAACTCGTACAATAGGAGATTCAAATGTAGTCCAATCAAAAGTTCCTTTTACTTTTGTTGTTTGATTTAAACCATAAAAATTTCCTTGATTGACACGTACATAAACATCCTTATCTACGTTTTCCCCCTTCATTCTTGTGGTTATATAGTATTGTCCTGGTTCAACTGTATAACTTTTATATATACAAGAATATGCAAGTTCTGGGTGGGAATAATGAACAACATGATTTCCATCTTCTTCTGTAATTTCAATAATTTGAGAGGTCTTAACAGGAGTATTTCCTGTATAAAGTCTCCATGTGTATTGCGTTTCATTTGATGTTTTCCATGTTGTGCCTACAGGAATAGACTCAAAGTCACCATCTGTACAAAAATTTTTCTTGGCTACATTTACAATAAGCTCTACAAAATATTTATCTGAAGATATTGTCAACTTTGAAGTTCCTGCTTTTAAAGCAATAATTTTATATCGATATTCTGTATAGTAAATAACACTTTCATCTTCTACTTCAAACGTTAGATTTTCTTTTTCTGTGTCTTTCACATAAATCATGAAGCCTCTATTTTTATCTGTTTCAAAGTTTAATTCTTCTCCAACATCTAAAGTTACTTCTGTGATTTTTATTGGGCTTAATCTATCAGTTTGATTTATTTTATTACTAGAAGAAGTACTGCTGTTTACTTCTATAAACGAGTTTATAAAAACAGCAGTACTAACAAATAGTGAAATGATAAGAAGAAAGAAGGTACCTAGAAAAATAACTTTTTTCTTCATTTATCATCACTCCTTATTCTTTAATTCTTTTTTCTTAAATACAAGGAAGTATACCAATACACCTGCTATAGCTAATACAACTACAACAACAATAGGTACTACAATAGCAGCAACATTAGGACCTGATTTTGGTTGTTCAGGTTCAACAGGAACTACTGGGTCTGTTGGCTCTGTTGGAGTTTGAACTTCTTCAGTCCACTTTGCATAAAGTATTGTATCTGCTTCAATTGCTGCACCAGCTTCTGCTTTTTGTGTGCAATCTGCATCTAAAAACCAACCTTCAAATTTCCAACCTTCAACAGTTAAAGTAGGAAGAGTTGTAGGTAATGAAGTAACATCTGTCACTTCTGCTGGAGCTTCTCCATGTCCATTTACATTATAAGTAACCTTATAAGTTGCTTGTCCTTCTGCAGTCCATTTTGCATAAAGTGTAGTATCTGCTTCAATTGCAGTACCAGCTTCTGCTTTTTGTGTACAATCTGCATCAAAGAACCAACCACCAAAGATGAAACCTTCAGCTGTCAAATCAACAAATTCAACAGGTAATGAAGTAACATCAGTTAAAGTTTCTGGAGCTTCTCCATGTCCATTTGCATTATAAGTTACTGTATATCCTTTAATCACAACTGTGATTGTAACTGTTGCATCTGCATTATCATCTGCAACAAGAGTAATTGTTGTAGTTCCAACCTTTAAAGGCACAATTTGAATTTGACCATTTGCAAAATCCACCTGACAAATTGTTGCATCAGCAGAGGTTGCAGTATAAGTACTAGTTGCATCAGCTGGTGTAATCGTAACATCAACAGTTGTAAAAATATCTCCTATACTCATTTCAACAGTATTCTTATCTTCTGGAACAGTAATGCTTGTTGCAGGACAAGATACATTAAATGTAACCTTCTTTGTTACATCACCATTTGTAACAGTAATTTCTACACTTCCTGCCTTATTTAAGAATGTAACATTACCAGTTTGATCAACTGTAGCAATTGTTTCATCACTAGAAGCAAATACTGCATTCAATTCACCTATAGAAGGAATAGCAGTAGCATAGATTCTATAGCTACCTTGAGTTTGAGCAGATATTTCTGTTCCAGAAATGAAATTCCATTCATTATCTATTAAATCCCATCCTGTAGTAGTCACTGTGTCTTGTTCAACAAGGTTAAGGTTTGCAATATAACCATCAACCCCTTGCATAGAGTTATAGAATCCTAGTTCTATTTTTAATCCATTAAAAGCATACTCAATTGCATCTGGATCAAAATTGATTGTACTTGTTTCAAAGTAAACCCATCCATCACTTAAAATAGATAAGTCTTTTGAAATCATTACATAATAAGGAGCATTTTGTGATGCATAATAATAACTTACTTTACTTGTGTTAGGATTAACATATCTTTGATAATCAAAAACTTTAATATCAAATCTTCCAGTTGTACCTGTTGTAACATCCATCTTAATCCAACCTGTTAGTTTATAATCTTTATAAGCTGTTAAATCACTACTAGAAACATGAAGATCTAAGTGAGAGGCACTACTATTTGCAGCTCCTTTTCCTTCAAACTTCAAAACATAACCAAATAGATCATCTTCTACTACAGTGATAGGTGAGTAGTCTTTGTTTGTGTATGCATATCCTCTATATTCTCCAACCTTCTTAGAAGTAACAGGAGTTGTCCATGAGTCTTCTGTTGTAAAATAATTTAAAGCTTCAAAAGGTCCAGAACAAACATTAACTGTAATTACTTTAGAAACGTCAGTACCACCAGGTGCAGTAACAGTTAAAGTTGCAGTACCAGCAGAAACACCTTTTAAAACTCCATCTACCAAACTAATTACTGAATCATCAGAAATTGTATAGTCTAATATAGTATTGCTTGCGGTAGAAGGTGTTGCTCTAAATAATTTAGAAACATTAAACTCCTCATTTATTCCTAAATTTATTGTATTATTCATAACTATTTTATCTGTTGCAATATCTGTTACTGGAATCTCTTCTGTATTTTCAGCTATATCAAACACAACATTAATAGGAGCAATAAAATCAGAATCAAAATGAATTGTTGCTTTTAAATTCTCAACATTCTTCAACCCTACATATCTTCCATTTTCATATCCAATAATTTCTTCATCATTTGATTTGAAAACTAGCATTCCATTAGAAGCAGTTTCTGATGTAAGAACAACATCATTTAAAGAAAAATCAACAGAATAGTTTGGAGTAACAGATGGCAAATAAGCAGAATCTGTTCCAGTAATTGTAGGTGTTAAATCAAATGGAATATTCACTTTAACATCTGAAACAACTGGTTCACTTGCCACTGGTGCATTATAGTCTCCAATTCTAATATAATCTATATATGCATTTATATCTACACTTGTATTACTTGTTGGCAAATTATAGAAAAACTCAGTTAACTTTCCTTGGAAATTATCATTATCTGCAAAATTTGTTTCATAAATGAAATTACCATCTAAAAAGGCAATGATCTTATCTTGTGATTTCCCATCTTCTAGTAAATCACCATTATCTTGTAAAATAAAAGTAGCTTCATGCCATTCATTTTTTGAAATTCTTCCAGTTAAAGTATCTGTAATTAAAACCCAAGTACCATTTCCAAGACGATAATAAGTACCCTCATCTCTCATACGTAATAATTCATAAGTCTTAGCTCCTGTACTAACACCGTCATTCGCATGGAAGTAAAGACCAAAATGCTGTTCACGTCCATGGTCTATATTGAATTTGAACTTCAAAACCATGCTGCCGCCTTCTTTGTTATATAAATTTGGAGCAGATGCATTATCTCTAAAACTTATTTTTCCACTTTGACTACTATTCTTCAAAATATTAATATTCAATACTTCTAAATTGTCTTTTGTCAATAAACTAGTCGTTATTAAATCTTGCTTATTGTTTGCATAAATATTATGATTATTAGATCCTCCATAAGCATCAATTGTACCATCACCATAATCAAATTCTTCTACAAAACTAAAGTTCTCGCTTAATGTAGGTTGAGCAGGTTCTGTAGAAGCATCTTCCGCTTTAGAAGTTAATCCTGTTCCTAAAGCACAAAGCGCACCAAACATTGCTGTGCTTAATAATAATTTTTTAATTTTTTTCATTATATTTTTTCCTTTCTATTTTTTTGAATTTTAAATGTTGGTTTTGTTTTATTTTTTTTTGAATACTTCCCTTCCTTTCTTTATATTTTCATTCGTTGATTTTTATTTAACTGATCCAACCATGACACCCTTCTTAAAATACTTTTGAATGAATGGGAATATTAACATAATTGGCACAATGGCAATAATAATTAAGGCATAAGCAGAAACCGTTCCCTCAAATAAATTTCCAGAATCACCTGTATTTTGAAGAAGTTTCTTTACTAATACTTGTAATGGATAAAACTTATCTTTCTGTAAAACAAGTTCCGCCCAGAAATATCCATTCCATCGATCAATGGCATAAAAAAGTCCTACTGTAGTAATAGCTGGCCCACTTGCTGGAATATAAATACTTGTAAGCATTCTAAAATGAGAAGCTCCATCAATTTGAGCAGATTCATCTATATCTACTGGGATAGCTGCAAAATATGTTCTAAGTAAAATAACGTTATACGCAGAAAATGCAAATGGAATTAAAATACCAAACATATTTCCCATAAGACCTAAATTATCAATATTGGTATAAGTAGCAATCATACCTGGCTTTAACCACATTGTTAATACAACGATTATGGTCATTATCTTTATTACTTTTAACCCTCTTCGAGATAACACATAGGCACAAGTTATACTTAAAAATAAACTAATAGCCGTACCTAAAAGCGTATATAATACGGTATTACCATAGGCGCGCCATATGTCTTTATTCTTCAAATGCTCTACAATGTAATCCATTGTAAATCCTTGGGGTATAATTAAGAATTTATTTGAGTTTATTGCTAATCTAAAGTTAATAGGATTACTTACAGAAGAAATAAAAATGTAAAAAATTGGGTAAATCATGATAAGAGATAAAATAATCAGTAATACATTGTTAACTACTCCTAAAATGTAATCTGCCGTAAGTTTCTTTTTAAATCTAGATGCTGCCGAAACTTGATTAGCACTAGTACTTGTAACTAAATTTTTTTTCATCTTTATCCCTCCTTTACCATAATTGCGTATCTGAAACTTTTTTAGCTATTCTATTTACAATTGTGACTAATACAATTGCAACGACTGCATCAAATAGTCCAATTGTAGCAGCCATTCCATAATTTGGTTGTCCTACTTGTGGACTTAAACTAACGTTATAAACATAAGTACTAATGATTTCAGAAACAGGTTTGTTATCAATTGTTTGTAATAGTAGAACTTTTTCATAACCCATAGATAATAATTTTCCTATTTTCAAAATCAAAGTAATAATTATCGTTGGTGCTATTCCTGGCAATGTGACATGGAAAATCTGTCTGAATTTTCCAGCACCATCCATAGAAGCAGCTTCATACAAGGATGTATCAATTGCAGATAAAGCAGCTAAATAAATCAAAGAATTATATCCAATGGTTTGCCATAGCTCCATAAGTGCATATATCCAACGGAAAGCTGCAGGATTATTTAATAGATTGCTTCTTGGTATACCAAACCAAGATAAAATATTAATAATCATACCTGTATCTTCTTTTAAAAATTCAATTGTCATATTACAAACAACAACAGCAGAGATAAAGAAAGGCAAGAATGTTGTTGTTTGAGCAACCCCTTTAACCACCTTACTTCTAGACTCATAAATCATAATTGCTAGAAGTATCGCAGCTGGAAATCCAATTACAAGAACTAAAACATTTAACAATAACGTATTTCCCAATAGCGAGAAGAAACCATCCATTGTAAAAAAATCAATATAATTTTTAAAACCTATAAATTTACTACCAAATACTCCCTTACTTACACTATAATCCTGAAAAGACATCAGCACATTGGAAATAAATGGTACAAAAACAAAAAATAACATCCATAAAAACGCTGGCAAGAATAAAATGAAAATTTGCCAATTATATTTGGTATATTTTTTCACCTTATCCATAAAACCATTAAATTTAGAAACTGGTTTCTTTTCTTCTGAACCAACATCTATATTTGCAACTTTATTTTCCAAGATTTCTTGTTCCATATTCACCCTCCTACCAATATGAATTCCAATCTTTAAATAATCTCAATAAAAGCTCAACGAAGAAATAATCTCCAAAAATTAAATATTCATCGATACCTAAATTGCCATGATAGAAATAGACTCCGCTTTTTAAAATACCTTCATTATTTTCACCAAGATATTTTTCACAAAGGGACTTTGTAATATATAAACAAGCATTTTTATAGAGTTCTTTATTCTCATCTTCTTGAGGAAGATTTTGGAATAATTCTAAAAGACCAATTGCTGCAATAGCAGCTGCACTTGTATCCCTTTGATCATCTTCTCCTAAAAAAATCAAATCCCAATTGCAAACATAATCTTTAGGCAATCTATTCAAAAAATAATTGGCTAAGCATTTTGCCTTTTCTAAAAACACATCATCTTTGGTATATTGATAAGAAATAGGAAATCCCATAATACCCCAAGCCTGACCTCTTGCCCAACAAGAATCATCTGCATATCCCTGATGTGTAGATCCAAATCTTGGTTCTCCTGTTTCTGTATCCATATGAAACGTATGAAATGTGGATGCATCTGAACGAATAATATATTTACTTGCTGTTGTTGCATGGTTATATGCCATTTGATAATATGTATTGTCAGACATGAACTGATTTGCAAAATATAGTAATGGAATATTTAAATTACAATCAATAATCATTCTTCCACGTTGATCTGGATCATTCATATCTCCCCAAGCTTGTAAAATTTTTGCAGTGTCAATATATCTTTTGGAAAGTAGCTTTGCAGCCATAAGTGAGGTTTCTAAAGCTCTTTTTGATCCTGTAAGCTTGTAATCAGCTACTGTCGTTATGCTATATAAAAATCCAATATCATGGTGATTTAAACCGGCCTCTTGCTCATCCTTGTGATAATAGTTTTCAATTCTAGTACGGAAGGATTCAGAATGTATCTGAGCTTCCTTTTTATACTTTTCATTGCCTGTATACTCATATACCAACCACAAAATTCCAGTCCAAAAGGATGTTGTCCAAATACTTTCATTATTCGTCTCATCCCAAACTAGATTTCCAACAGTGTCATAAACATAATTTTTACTACATGCACGTGGAAACACATCACCATGGAATTTCATCATCATATGATCTACAATAGAAACAACCTTATCTAAAATTTTTTTTATATCATCTTTATTAAATTTTGGTTGTGTATAAAATTCTTCTCGTTTGACTTTTTCTAAATTTACTTTACTCATGTCGCTCTCCTTTCTTTTATTTTTTCATTTCCATTCCCCAAGCTTCAAATTGTGTTAAAGCTGGAAATTCTGATAATGTTTCTGCTTTTATTAATTGTTTCAAAATAATGTAATTCACTTGTTTTGGTTCAAATTTAATAGATTGACGGTTAGCAGTCTTTTCTAAATTCATAACAATTTCACTACCATCTGAAAAACATAAAGTGGCTGATTTCCAATAATTATCATGAGGAAAATCCGCTCTTAACGTTAGAACGATTTCGTCTATGAGCACATCTCTACCAAAGTCAAGTCTAAATTCAGCATTTGGATTTTTATTAATTCCCCAACTTTGAAATGGGAAGCTTCCATGAGATTCATTGAAAAAATATCCATCAATCGCATTACGACTTGCAAAGCTACATTCATTTCTTGTTTCAACATTGGCAGTCGAATGAGGATAAAAAGTATCATTCTCATGTTCATCATAAGGATTAAGAGCTAAATTACGTCTTTGATATATCTCTTCTTCTTTAGCCTCTTCTACCTGAATAATGTGGCAGTCTCCATAAAAAGATTTAGGAGAATAATTTTTTCTTTGATTCTTTACAGGAATATAATAAGTAAAAAAATTTCCTGGAACATAAACTATAGATTCTGGCATAGTGTCATCTAAACTTATCTTATAGAATCCACCTTTTTTATCACAATCAATAATTAGCCAATCTCCATCCTGATAATCAAAGTTGTAAATGCAGCAAAGTTTCTCCTGAGCAGGACTTATAAAAAGCTCATTTCCTTGCTGGTTTACTATTTTCATCTTAAGCAAGTGGATCACCTTCTTTAAATCAATATTAAGAAAACGCTTTCTTTGTATAAAAAAATATTACTTACATTTGCATTATAACATCACAAACGGAGCAAGTCAATCACTTTTGAAAAATTATTGAAATGTTACTCCAAATTCGACAACAAAAAAAGGAGTCCGTTTGGACTCCTAAAAGAAATAGTTATTCCATTTTCAAAACAATATCTAGCATATGATCTAAATTTTGTTCCATTTCTAAAGCTAACCTAAATTGTGTGCGACAACGCACAAGATTATGTTCTGGATATTTTGTAGCAAAATAAGTATCACCAGATAAATAATCCGTTAAAAATCTCATTCCACATTCACAAGTTAATAAAAAAGCACTATATGGAAGCAACTCTAATTCTCTTTTGGTTATACTTTCTCGTACTGCACCACAATAACCACTAGCGTATGCCTCAAACAAAGATATATCAAAATGCACTTTACTTAAATCTGGTTCATCTTCTGCTGCTGTAGAAGCACCAAAACGAATAGAATCACCAAAATCATAAAGCAATGAACCAGGCATAATTGTATCTAAATCAATGACTGCTCGAGCTTCGTTTGTTTCAGCATCCATTAAAATATTGTTTAGTTTTGTATCGTTATGAGTTACACGAAGTGGAATTGATCCATCTTTTAAACCTTCAACTACTTTACCTAAAACATTTTTACGGTTCACAATAAAATCTATCTCTTCTTTACAAGTCTTAGCACGATTCAACAAATCTTCTTGTAATGCTTTTTCAAAATCTAAATAACGTTTAGGAGTATTATGGAAATTAGGAATTGTTTCCACTAATACTGATGCATCAAACTCAGCTAAATAATTTTGAAATTCACCAAATGCCTTTCCTGTATTATAAAATATTTTTTTACTTGTAACCTTCTGATAAGTAACTGTTCCTTCAATAAAATCATATACTCTAAAGTAATCTTCTCCATTTTTTAAATAAAGTTTTTTATCTTTTGTTAGAACAACATTTAAAGTCTCAACTTTTTGAGATTTTAAAAATTCTGTTACATATGAAATATTCTTCATCAAATTATCAATATTAGAAAATACATTTGTATTCATCTTTTGCAATAAATATCTTTTTTTATCTGTAGTAATCAAAAATGTTTGATTTATATGACCTTCTCCATATGGCTGAATGTCTAATACTTCCCCCATCAATGAAAACTCATCAACAATAGGTTTATAATCCTTGATATAATCCATCTTTGATATAACCTCCTATTGCGTCTTTTATTTCTTCTAAGTCTTCACGATAAGTAATACCATACCATTTATCTGTGTTCTTATAAACACGAACAGTAGCTTTTTTATTATTTACCGCATTAGAAATTACAGTAGGAATAAAAAATTCATCCTTCATTAAATCTGCATGAGCTAAGAAATCCTGATACTCTTTATGAATATACTCAAAAATGTCAGGTGTTAATCCCCATAAATTCATAGATACTGGAGTAGTTTTAGGTAAAATAACTTTTCTTCCATCAAATGTATAACTACAATCAGAATCAATTTTGGTATATTCTGTCACTTGCTTTAAATACCCATCTTCTACTTCGCATACTCCTCTAGATACAGTTCCATTTTTACTCAAAGTGTTTTCAAGAAGATAAGCTGTCATCGCATATTCCCCTTTTTTAGCATCTGCTAAATGTTTACCTATTTCAAAAAAAGCATTTTGGCCATAATAATCATCTGCATTAATAATAGCAAAAGGTTCTTTTACGATATCCTTACAACAATAAATCGCATGCCCTGTTCCAAAAGGTTTTGTTCTTCCATTTGGAAGATCAGACATATCTTGATATACATATTCTACTGAAATTGTTTGAGAAATACGTTCTCCAATTAATCGTTTAAAATCTTCTGCCATATCTTCGCGAATTATAAATATCACTTTACCAAACCCAGCTTTTTTTGCATCATAAACAGAAAAATCTAATATTCCTTTGCCATCCTTAGTTACAGGTTCTGCCTGTTTCAGTCCCCCAAATCGGCTACCCATTCCAGCAGCCATTACGACTAATGTAGGTTTCATAAAATCCTTCTCCTTTTTGTTTTTGGTTTTTTGCAACTATAATTATAGCAAAAAAAAAATTAAAATAAAGTCCTAATTTTTTAATAAAATTGAATCTAATTTAATGTTGAAAATTTATAAAGATATAATCTTTATAGTTTTTAATTATGGATTAATATAGTCAAATTTTTCCCAAAAAAATTTATTATAAATTAAAACATAAATAATGAAAAATTTTATCATAGATGAAAAAAACCATGAATGAATCATAATAAATTTACTGATTATTTTCATGGTTTATATTTATATTAAAATAAAGAATATTTTGCTTTTTTATGTTGAAAAAGTAGAAAAAAATATTTTTTTACATTCTGCAAATGACTTTTTAGGATTCATATTTAAAATAAAATTTAAATAAGGGATAAAGTTTATAAACTCTATCAACTCATTATTTTTAATTTAGAAAAACAATACTCACATTTTAAATTGCATTAGTTAGAAGACTGAAGACAAATTGTCAATGATGGATAGGTGTTATCTGATACTACAGGAACACCATCATTTGAAAAATAATCAATATACTCTATATATTGATTATTATAGGAGGCTTGCCCATTAGTTAAAGAATAATATATTTTCTTCTTCAATATTTCAAATGTTATCATATCATTTCAAAATAATAAGAAACTGTTTCCTTTACATTTGAAGCAGAGTCAATCATGCAATCAATTTTAACTTTAACATTTTTCTCTTCAACCTTATTTTTATTTCTTGTTGGTTTTAATATGAACAAAAAATCTCTCAATTCAGAAGTTTCAATTACTGCAGATTTTTCTGCAGTACCAATTTGAATAAAGGATCCTTTCCCTTCAAAAATGCAATTCTTCCACGTAATTAACATATTTTCATAAACTTGCCACTGTCCCTCACTTAAATCTCCCATAGAATTTGCATCTATTTTATTTACAGTAAAGTAAGTATCTTTAGTAATTGATAGCCCATATTTGTCTTCTTTTGCGTTCGTTTGAGTAAAAACATATTTTCCTTCTTTTAATTCTATAAATTGGTCATTTGAGCAAGAAACTGTAAACATCAATAACAAGACACCTACCATTAGAATTAAATATCGTTTTAACAAGTTAAAAATATGCCGCATCCACATCTCTCCCAACCTAATGAATTAATAAAATATGCTTTATGAACATGTGTACTTTCATTAAACAATGAATATACACCACCTTCATTAAAGAGGCCCAATTGGTTAATAATCACTTGAGTCCTACCATTCCATCCCCAATGACACAATAATTTACCATTATTAAAAACCCCATATACAACAACAGCATAATTAGTTCCACATTCGCAATCTCTTTTTGGCTTAAAGATAACTTTGAATTTAATTTAGAGGGGGTAATGCTTGGAACATTTTGAAGATCAACTTTTTTGAAACATTAGAATCTGATAATTTGATTCCGCCAGTTAATGAAGAAGAAACTAAACCTAATAAAATTAAATAATCAATCATAATACCTTTCCTTTCTTTTACTTTTTTAAAATTCAATTCCTAAAAAGGTAACTAAAACATTGAGATTAGATACTTCCCCTTTCTTTTTCTAATTATCTTATCATAACTTTAAAAGTTTATTGCTTTTTATAAATCGACTTCCTACAATTTCATTATATAGTAATAAAAATCACAAATATAGTACATAGACATAATTTTTATTAGAATCGACCGACAGGTTTTGACAACTTTCTGCATAATAAAAAAGCTATTAGTTTTTTCTAATAGCTAAAAAATTATCTTAATCTTTATATCCTCTAGGATTTAGGCTTTGCCATTTCCATAAAGAACTACACATTTCTTCTATTCCTAGTTCTGCTTTCCATCCCAATTCCTTATATGCTTTTGATGCATCTGCATAGCATGCAGCTATATCACCATCTCGTCTTGGTTTAATAGCATAAGGCAAATTCTTGCCACATGCTTTTTCAAAAGCATGAATCATATCAAGAACGCTATATCCAATACCTGTACCTAAATTATAAGTATAAACTCCAGGTTTATTTACCTTATCAATAGCTGCCACATGACCTTTAGCTAAATCAACCACATGAATATAATCACGCACACCTGTACCATCTTCTGTATCATAATCGTTACCAAATACGCCAATTTCTTTTAACTCTCCAGTAGCAACCTTTGCTATATATGGTGTTAAATTATTTGGTATACCTTGAGGGTCTTCTCCTATCAAACCACTTTCATGAGCACCAACTGGATTAAAATATCTAAGTAAAATGATTGTCCATTCAGCATCAGATTTATAAACATCATTTAACATAATTTCTTGAAAATACTTAGATGTTCCATATGGATTTGTAGTACCACCAACTTTACAATGTTCATCCAAAGGAAGATGTTCTGGCGAACCATAAACAGTTGCTGAAGAAGAGAAAACAAGTTTTTTCACTCCATGTCTTCTCATGACACTTAATAAAACCAAAGTTCCATATAAATTGTTATCATAATACTCAATTGGCTTAGCACAAGATTCACCTACTGCCTTTAACCCTGCAAAATGGATTACTGCTTCTATTTTATGACATTGGAAAATTTTTTCTAAAAGATTTTCATCACGAATGTCTCCTTCATAAAAGTCAATTTTTCTATTTGTAATTTGTTGAACACGGTCAATACTTTTAGAAGATGAATTCATTAAATTATCTACAACAACGACTTCATAACCACTATTTAGCAATTCTACACATGTATGAGAACCAATATATCCAGCTCCACCAGTAATTAAAATTTTCATCCTATTCCTCCTAGTTTGCTTTTAACTATTATAGCAATTAATTTATTTCTTGTCAAAAATATTATGATTACAAGAATAATCAAAAAATCACATTAGTGCAGTTTATTCTGAACCTGACTAGTCAATATCTCTCACTAAAACATAGAAATTATTTACGCAAGAAATATTGATTTTTCTTATTACTTTTATTCTCAATAATAATTTATAGTATAATTATTGCTTCTCCATTAATCTTCAATAAATTTAATTAAGTCAATTTCTAATTTATCAATTTTTATCATTATGCATCTTTGATATGGAGCACTTGAATCTTTTGATGGTTTGTTTTGGAGTTTAATTTGCACTGTCAGCATTTTATTTTCATAATTTATTTTCTTTATATAACAATTTCTATCTGGATAGATGTCAGAAAAAATATAAAGTATTACCATCTCATTTTCAAAATCAAGAGTTCCATCATATTTGGAAAAAACTTTCACAAATTCGTCTTGCTGTATTATAGTAAAAGTTCTAAAAGATGGTGAAGCTTCATCATAAATATATTTACTTGAAGGGTCACTCTCACCCTCAATATAATTTTCATTTAAATAATATGCCTTTACTCTATTTTCTTTCAAAAAATCTTCTGAAATTCACTCATTAGCATTATTATATATTACAGCATTATACTTATTACCACTACTGCAACCACTTAAAACCCATATG
>JAIDKZ010000067.1 GCA_029051735.1 Anaeroplasmataceae bacterium
TAATTATTCAATTAAAGAAAATAAATGTGAAGGAGATGCTTCTATTTATTTAAATAATGAACTATTAAAAAAAGGTAATTTAATTTCAGCTGATGAAATAAAAAAGAAAAATTTTTTGGAATTATGGTTATCTATATTTAAAGAAAGTTTTTTATAAATTTTTAAAAAAGAAACATTAACGATTGTAAATAAATGATATTTCATTTTTAACTATATGAATGATTCATATAGTTTTTTTACTTTTTGTCTTTTTTATGGTAGAATGTTTGTGGTGAAGTTTATGAAAATATTATTAACTTGTTTTAAACCATTTCATAATGATACATTAAATTCTTCTTTAGAATTGTTAAATCATTTAGATGATAAATATAAAGACCATGAGATTAAAAAACTAGTTTTAGATGTAATTTATGAAGAAGATGGAAATAAAGTGATTGAAGAAATAATAAAGTATCAGCCTAATATAGTTTTATCTTTAGGCCAAGCTAAAGGAAGAAGTAAAGTTACATTAGAAGTATTTGCAGTAAATGCAAGACATTCTAAAATTGCAGATAATAAAGAGACCTATCATTTTTATGATTTGATTTCTACCTGCCCTGCATATGCTACAAAATTAAATGTAAAAAAAATAAAGAACAATATAAGAGAAGAATTTTTTGATCTTTCTTTTCATGCAGGAACATTTGTTTGCAATGACGTTTATTACAAAGTTTTGAAGTATCTTGAAGATGAAAATTTAAATATCTTATATGGGTTTATTCATTTGCCATGCATAAAAGAACAGGTGACAAATGAGCCATATATGGAATTACCAGATATGAAAAATATAATCTATCAAATGATAGATATCATTATGGAGGATGTCAATGGAGAAGTATAAGGAAATAGAAAGAACTATTATAAAGACATATCGTGCTCATTTATGGGCCCCTTTTGTTAAAGCATTGAAGGAATTTTGTTTATTAAAGGAAAACGATAAAATATGTGTATGTATATCTGGGGGAAAGGATTCAATGCTTTTAGCAAAATTGTTTCAGGAATTGAGCCGTCACTCTGATTTTCCATTTGAAGCAAAATATTTAGTAATGAATCCAGGATATAATGAAGATAATTTAAATCGAATTAAAGAAAATTTGAAAATATTAAATATTGATGCTGTAATTATGGACACAGATATTTTTGCAATAGCAAATGCACAAGAAAAAAATCCTTGTTACTTATGTGCTAAAATGAGGAGAGGCGCATTGTATAAGTTGGCAAAGGAAATGGGGTGCAACAAAATTGCATTAGGACATCATTATGATGATGTCATAGAAACTACTCTTATGAATATGCTAAATAGTGGATCTTTTCAAACGATGCTTCCAAAACTGCATTCTGAAAATTATGAAGGCATGGAATTAATCCGCCCAATGTATTATATAAGAGAGCGAGATATTGTAAGGTGGACAAATTATAATGAATTGAAATTTTTAAATTGTGCATGTCGATTTACTGAGGGAATCTCATTAGAATCTTTACATACGGGTTCTAAGAGAGCAGATACAAAAAAATTAATTAAAGAACTTTTAAAATATAATCCTTTGGTGGAAAAAAACATATTTAAGGCACCATTTAATGTGAATATGGATAAGATTGTGGGATATAAGCACCATGATCAATATATCTCTTTTTTAGATAATTATAAAGAAGAGTAAGTGTTTTAAGCGGATAAAGGCATTCTGAAATTTTATTATTTATAGATTAAATTTTTTATTAAAAACAATTTTTCAACATAGATTTTGAAGATTGTTTTTTTATTTTTTTTGATTTTAAAAAGTAAGCATTTTCCATCGTAAAAATGATTGACATCAAACAATTATAATTGTATAATATGATTTGCTTTTTTGAAAAAAGTAGGGTGAGAAAGTTGAAAGAAGTAGGTTTGGAAATTAAGAATTTAAATAATTTAATTAGTCGTAATTTTAAAAATTTGCCTAGCATAAAATTATTAAATGAGATTACTGGAAGCAATGGGTATATTTTGTCTTATTTGCATCATAATGAGAATCAAATTATTACACAAAAATCCATAGAAAAGACATTAGGAATTACTCGTTCTACAGCATCTACCATCTTATCTAGGATGGAAAAAAAGGAATTGATTGTTCGTGAAATTTTAAATAACGATTGTAGAAAAAAGCAAATCAAAATTACAGAAAAAGGAAGAAGTCTAGTTTTACAAACAGAGACAGAAATCCATCTATTTGATCAAAAATTAATTTCAGATTTTACTTTAGAAGAGATAGAATTGCTCTTTGAGATGTTTAGAAGGATTAAAAAGAATGTAGAAGGAGGAAATAAAATATGATTAAAACTTTAATGAAGAGTATTAGAGAATATAAAAAGGCATCAATTTTGACACCATTATTTGTTTCTTTAGAGGTTGTAATGGAATGCTTAATTCCTTTAGTGATGTCTTATATTTTAAAGCGAGCTCAAGAGGATGTTCCTGATACAACACTTATCATTATTTTAAGTGCTAGTATCATTGTTTTGGGTGCATTTTCTTTACTATTTGGTATTTTGTCAGGTAAATTTGGGGCTATTGCTTCAGCAGGTTTTGCTAAAAATTTAAGAAGGGATTTATATTATAAATCATTAGATTTTTCTTTTGAAAATATTGATAAATTTTCTTCAGCTAGTTTAGTTACACGTATGACTACAGATATTACTAATATTCAAATGTCATATGGTATGATTATTCGTATAACAGTAAGAGTTCCTTTAATGATGATTTTTTCTATTATATTATCCTTTATTATTTCTTGGAAAATGGCATTGATTTATGTTGTCATTGTACCTGTGTTGGCTTGTATTTTATTTTTGATTATCAAATTGGCAATGCCTGTTTTTGATAAAGTATTTCATAAATATGATCGACTCAATGAATCAGTTGAGGAAAATATTAAAGGAATTCGGGTTGTGAAAACTTATGTAAGAGAAGATTATGAAAAAAATAAATTTCAAAAATCCTCAGAAGAAGTGCGTAAAGATTTTGTTAAAGCAGAACGAATTGTTGCTTGGAATCAGCCAGTGATGATGTTTTTTATGTATGCTTCTTTAACAGCCGTTTCCTTTTTTAGTGGATATTTAATTGTAACAACAAAGCAAACGGAGTTAAACATTGGTGAGATATCAGCAATTATTACGTATGGTACTCAAATTTTAATGAGTCTGATGATGCTATCGTTTATATTTGTTATGCTTTCTTTATCTATCACATCCATGCGACGTGTGGTGGAAGTTTTGCATGAGGATAGTACAATAAAGAATCCAAATGATCCTGTTTATGAAGTAAAAGATGGTTCTATTGAGTTTAAAAATGTTTCTTTTAAATATTCTAAGACGGCTTTAAAATATGCTTTAGCAAATGTGAATCTCAAAATAGAGTCTGGTAAAACAATTGGTATTTTAGGAGGAACAGGATCTTCTAAAACTACTTTTGTCAATCTTTTATCTCGTTTATATGACACTACAGAAGGAGAAGTACTTATTGGTGGTGTAAATGTAAAGGATTATGATTTAAAAGTATTAAGAGATAATGTGGCTGTTGTGTTACAAAAAAATGTATTATTCTCAGGGACAATATTGGATAATTTACGTTGGGGAAAAGAAGATGTAACTTTAGAAGAGGCAAGAGAAGTCTGCAAACTTGCTTGTGCAGATGAATTTGTAGAAAGCTTCCCTGAAAAATATGATACTTATATTGAACAGGGAGGAACAAATGTTTCTGGTGGACAAAAGCAACGACTTTGTATTGCAAGGGCACTTTTGAAAAATCCAAAAATTTTAATTTTAGATGATTCTACTAGTGCTGTAGATACAAAAACAGATGCTGTGATTAGAAAATCTTTTAAAGAAAATATTCCAAATACCACAAAAATTATTATTGCTCAAAGAATATCTTCTATTGAAGAATCAGATCAAATTATTGTTTTAGATGGTGGTTATATCAATGCAATAGGAACGCATGAGGAACTATTAAAAACAAATCAAATTTATCAAGAAATTTATGAAATTCAAAACAAGAAGGAGGAAGAATAAAATGAAGAAAAGAAGAATTCAATTTAAAACTCTTTTTCCAATTGTAAAACGTTTGTTTTGTGCTTATAAACTACCTTGTATTTTTGTTTTGCTTTGTTTGATTTTATCAGCGATTGGTACAATTTCTTCTTCCATATTTATAC
>JAIDKZ010000068.1 GCA_029051735.1 Anaeroplasmataceae bacterium
ACCTTTCCATGCAGATAATCCAATTTTTCAATTTCATCTTTTAAATTAACTGCAATTTTTTTCTCAATATTACTAGAGTTAATATCTAAATCTAACATAATCTTACTTAAAAGACTACCAACTTCATCTCTTGCATAAGAAGATCCTAAGAAGACAGCTGAAGTGAAATAATTATCAGTTTGAGCAATTGCTTGCTTTGTTGCTAATGCAGCAATTCCTGCTTTATTACCAGCTGCTTGATCTAAGAATTCCTTATAAGCTGGAATTTCAGTTGCAGGAGTAGTAACTGGAAGATATCCAGATGCTAATGCGAACTTAGCTTGTACAGTTGCAGTATTTAAATATTGAACAAACAACCAAGTAGCTAAAACAGCCTGAGGATTTTCATTCTTAAATAATACTAAAGAAGGTCCTTGTGAAATAGATTTTGCAGCTTTGCCAGCAGCATGTGGAACAGCAGCAATTCCTGTTTCAAATGCACCATCTGCGTTAGCCTGATAATTAGCTCCTGCAGTAGAACCAACACACATGTAAGCTCTAGAAGATTTTGTAACATCTGTCATTAATTCGTTTGTATAAGTACCATAAACAGCTTGAGTAGTGAAATATCCCTTATCAAAGTTTTCTTTGAAAGTCTTCATTAAATCTCTCATACCTGCATTATTAAAATCAAATGAATTATTTGATGTATATTTATAACCATAAGTTTCAGCTAAAGTAATAAATAAATTTGAATCTGAATCATATCCTAGAGGTGTTGAAGAAGGATCAATTTCTTTAATTTTAGCACAAACTTCCCACATTTCTTCCCATGTAGTAGGAACAGTTAAATTATTTGCTGTAAAGAAATCTTTATTATAGAATAAAGCCTCTGTAGATTTTAAGAATGGCATTGTATACATTAAGCCATCACCAAAACTTCTACCCTCTTCTAAGAAAGCTTTTACATATTCATCTTTCTTAGTACCAGTGAATTTTAGTTCTGAACCACCTAGACCATATTTAGAATTAGTCATAACATCATCTAAAGATACTGTTATTTCTGCTTCATTATAAATAGCAACATGATCAGGATAACAATAAGCAACATTTGGATAATCATGAGTACCCATATTTGTAATAATTTGCTCTCTTACTTCATCATAACCACCAATTTGATCATGCTTTACAGTAATATTAGGATATAATTCCTTAAACTCTGCAATTACTTCATCTAATGTTGGCTGTAATGCTGTTTTACTCATTGTATGCCAAAAGTCGATGGTAATTTCTTGGGTAGTATCAAACTCTTCTGGACAGATAAAGTTTGGTTTTGCTTTACCACCACAGGATGCTAACGTAAGAGTTGCGGAAGCACCTAAAACTAATGCGATAATTTTCTTTTTCATTTCTTTTCTCTCTTTCCTTTTTTGTTTTCCTTTTCTTCTATCCCTTTGTACCACTTCTAGCTACGCCTCTCATAATGTATTTTCTAAAGAATGCAAACACTAAAAATAGTGGAATAGACACAACTGTTACAGCCGCCATTTGTAAAGGATAATCAACCTTATCCCCTGCCTCGACGGAGAAGGCACTTCGTAGACCATTTGTAATTAACCTGAAATTATCATTGTTAGCAACAAGTCTTGGCCAAACATATGAATTCCAAGCACCCATCAATTTCATAATTGTAATTGTTATAATTGTTGGAGTTGCTAAAGGAATCATTACTTTAAAAAGATATTTAAAATCAGACGCTCCATCTACCTTAGCGGCATAATATAGAGAATCAGGAATTTGTTTAAAATTTTGTCTTAATAAATATATATAGAATACACTAACTAAGAAAGGTAATATTAAAACCACATAAGAGTTTTTCCAACCTAAATTTGAAACTGTTACATAGTTAGTAACGGTAAACATTTCTCCAGGAATCATCATAGTTGCCAACAATATAGAAAACATTGTTTCTCTTCCTTTAAATTTAAGTCTAGAGAATGCAAATGCTGCAAATATAGTAACAAATAATGATAAGAACGTAGAAACAAAACCAACAATTAATGTATTTACCATGTATCTACCAAAATTAGCAGAATTCCAAGCTTCACCATAATTCTTTGCATCTATAGTTTGAGGAAAGAATGTAGGTGGATTAAAATAATATTCTTCTTTTGTTTTTAATGATGAAATTATCATCCAATAAAATGGGAATATAATAATTACAGCCACCAAAAATAAGAGTAAATAAGTAATAATTAAACGTACAACTTTTAAAATTTTTTGCCTTTGTTCAATTTTTCTTAACTCCTCATCTGTTTTAATATATTGATGAAGATTCATTTCTTTTTGAGATAAATTTTCCATTTCTCATTTACCTCCTAATAATGTACTTTCTTTTTACTTACAAGGAACTGAAGTCCTGTAAATACTAATATAATAAGGAATAAGACAACTGCTCCTGCAGCGGCTCGACCTGTCCAAACATTACTTAAGGAATCATAAATCAAACCAACCATCGTATTCATCTCAAAATCTTTCAAATTTTCACCAAAAATACCAATTACACTTGAATATTCCTTAAATGAACCTATAAAGCCAGTAACAACAACATATAAAAGCATAGGAGATATCAAAGGAACTGTAATTTTTCTAAAAATTTTAAATCTTGAAGCACCATCAATTTTAGCTGCATTATAATATTGGGTATTCACAGATTGTAAAGCACCCAATAAAATCATAATTTTAAAAGGTAATGCATTCCAAATGATATAAAAGCAAATAACAAACATCTTATTAAATAATGGAGCATTTTGTGAAATCCACATTTGTGGCTTTATCCCAAAAACACCAATCAATTGATTAAATAAACCTAAATTGGTGGCTCCTGTCAGTGTTCCGTTAGGAGTATAAACCTTAAATATAATAGAAAATACCATACCAATTGCTATAGAGTTTGTAACATAAGGTAAAAAGTAAATTGTTTGTAAAAAAGCTCTTAATGGTTTTATACTATTTAAGCCTACTGCAATTAATAAAGCTAAAATAGTGGATAAAGGAACAGTAACAAACGCAATAATAAATGTATTTCGTAACGCATATAAAAATTGTTTATTTGTTAAAATTTTAGCATAATTCTCAATACCAAAGGAACCTGTAGGTTTAGATAACTTATATCCATCTATAAAAGAAATTCCTATTGTATTGATCATTGGATAAAAAGTAAATACCGCCAACAAAATTATTGCTGGTGCTAAATATATCCATGCCTTCCAATTGTTTTTTGTTTCCATAATTCACTACTCCTATTCTTCAACAGTAGAAGTATTTTCTTCTGTCTCAGTATTTTCAGTAGGTACTTCCTCCACAACTGGTTCTTGGCCAAGTCTATATTCTGTTTGTTTATTAAATAAAAATACTTTATTTGGTTTTAAATTAAATTTAACAATTCCAGAAGTAGGCACTTTCATATCTGCATCAACAATTGCACGAAGTGTAGGTTTGTCACAAGCTGGATTCTTAGCAATAATGGATATATCTCTACCCATAATTTCTAATTGTTGAATTTCACAAGATAAAACACCTTTATTAGAAACCACAAATCCTTCAGGACGAACTCCAACATAAATTTCTTGATCCTCAAATTCAGTATCCATAATATATTCATCATTGATATAAACTTTATGTTTTTTTATCACTCCTTCAAAAGTATTGATAGGAGGTGTTCCTAAGAACTTGGCAACAAATAAATTTTTAGGATTATCATAAACTTTTTGTGGCTCATCCACTTGCTGTACAACACCTAATTTCATTACAACAATAAAATCAGAAATACTCATTGCTTCTTCTTGATCGTGAGTTACAAAGATTGTCGTTACTCCTGTTTCTCTTTGAATTCTTTTAATTTCTTCACGAGTTTGTAAACGCAATCTAGCATCTAGATTTGAAAGTGGTTCATCCAATAACAATACATTTGGATTTTTAACTAATGCTCGTGCAATCGCAACTCTTTGTTGTTGTCCTCCTGATAACTCACTAGGTTTTCTATCTAGCAAATCTTCAATTTGAACTAATGCAGCTGCACTTTGTGCTCTTACTAAAGCTTCTTTCTTACTTATCTTTTGATTAGATAATGGGAATGTAATATTTTGCAAAACTGTCATATGAGGATAAAGAGCATAGTTTTGGAATACTAATCCAATTCCTCTTTTTTCTGGAGCTAAATTTGTTACATCTGCTTCACCAAAATAAATACGACCAGAAGTAGGCGTTTGCAAACCACTAATCATAAACAATGTTGTTGACTTTCCACAACCAGATGGTCCAAGTAAACCTACTAATTTTCCATCAGGAATTTCAATATCTAGGTTGTCAACTGCTCGAACTTCTGATTTTGTCTTTTTGTTTGTAAAGACCTTTGTTAAATTTTCAAGTACAATCTTCATTTTTTAAACCCCTTAAATTTTATACCTTTCAAAAATATCATTCTTTCTTTATTTTTACCATGTTTTTGATAAAATAATCTAAAGAATATCTTATAATTAATTTTAACATAGCAAGTCAAAAAAAGAAATAGAAAAAACATAAAAAATAAAGGAAAATCAAGAAAATTTAATAATTTTTTTGAATCTTATTTTTTTTTGTAAAAAATCAATCCAAATTTAATGATTTTAAATTTAAGAATATTTTATTTAGTTATATGACCATAAGTATTCTTCTTGTTTTTAAAAATAAAAAAGTATGCATTCTAACTAAAAAACACATACTTTTTAAATAAATTAACTTTGATTAACATTTTTTTTAAATTTTTCTTTAATAAGTAAAATCAAGAAAGAAAAAACTAGCATAAATATAGAAAACAACCAATTAAAATATCCACATAAATTTTTAGTGTGAATCTTTTGCTTTGTAAAAAAATCATAAGTAGATAAGGTAATAGTGCAAGGAAAATGAAATCCTAATCTATGATACCATTTGCCATTATTCGTTAGATATACTGCTAAACTTAAGTATTTTATAACACAATAAATCCACAATGCTATAAAAACAAGAATCAAATAATTATATACATTATATCTTTTTTTACTAATTAAAACGTTAATAAATAATCCAATAAATAAAATAATTCCTAAAATCATTACTATAAATGCACCATCAGGTGAATAGGTCAAAAATATACATTCAATTGATGCTAAAAAAAATGCAATAAATGAAGTGAATACCATATAAAAACAACTAGAATTTAATATTTTTTTCATAACAAAGCTCCTTTATATTTTTTTTACAACAAAATAGAGATACCACATTTTTCACAGCATTTTGATGTTGGTTTTGTAAATGACCGACTTGTTATAAATTTCCATTCATGTGATTCTTTAATTTTTACTCCACATGAACAATAACCATAATGAGTATTTTCATCTAAATATTTATAATCAAATAAATGCTTATGTTTATATCCACAACCACAAACATAATAAACTTCATTTTCCTTTTGCATATAAACATTTTGAGAATGCGTATGTTCTCCTGTATATTCTACAGCAAAATATCCATAAATTGTAGCTTCACTTATAATTATTTCAGCGTAATTTTTGTATCCTGGATACCATCCCATATGTACTAAAAATTTATCATCTTTATATCCATAAGCAACCACATCGTGCCAATCATTTTCTAAAAGATTTCTTGATTCTTGTTTGTAGTTAGCTAAAATTAAAATTGTTGGTATACCTGATTCAATGCATATTTTAGGTTGTTTATGTGTATAAAATAAATTTCCGCTTTGAATATTTATATAATTTATAAGATGTGGACAATTGTCTTTTACATATTTTGTTAATGTTTTTTTCAGTTCTTCATCAGCCATGGGAGAAGGCTGATTAATCTTTAAATCTTCTATGCCTGGCTTTCCAAGATTACCAAAAATACTAATATATTTATCCATTAAATAATCTCTCATTGCATAATTAGTTCCTGGCATTGTAAAAGGAGGCCAATCATCTAATTTATAGTCTTTTCCTTCAACATAGGGATATTCTACTATTTTTATTAATTCTTCTATTCTTGTATTTACACCATCATATACTCTATCTCCTTCTACATCAACACTTCCACTATCAATATATACTTTACCATAATATGTTTGTCCATTAGGAATAAAATCGTCATTATGAAATGTGTCTAGATAACCTAAAAGTATAGAAAGTGCAACTAGACCACATTCACCAAACCAATTTTCTGGAAAATTGTTCAAATTTCTAAAATACTTATTTTCTTTTATAACTATATAACCATTACTATCAATAATTGAAGAATGGTTTGATTTTTTATTTGTTTGATTAGCAACATTATTGGAAGTAAAATTAAGTTCATATGACCCCTTCATTTTACTACGTTCATAAATTTCTTTTGTTCTTATGTTATAAATTTTATTCATTTTTTGATAATAATATGAACCTGGTCCCATATAATATAATTCCTCAAAATTCTCTAAATGATAATATATAGAATTCATTTTATATGAACCTTCAACAAATATCTTTTGATCATCAACTAATGCATATATTGCATATCCATTATCTAATTCATATAAAACAAAATTATTACCATCAAAATCTTTCAACTGTTTTTCTAAGAGAATTTTTTTGTAGAAGAAAAATCACAAAATAAATGTATATTATAAGAATAAACATGAAAAGTAAAAAAGAAACTAAACAATAATAATAAACTCAATATTATTTTTTTTATAAAAAGACCTCCATTCCACTTTAATTATACATAAAATATAAGCATGTTTCAAAAACATTTATATGACAAAATTCAACATTTTTTTAAATTAGTTATTTAAAAGATAAAGGCTTAAAAAATGAAACAGACATAAAGAATGTATGATTAAAAGATAAAATAGACTTGCCACATAATAAAGAACATAATAAAATTAGAATATAGAACTTGATTAAGTGTCTTTAATCAACCAGCTAATTTTTTTTACTGTTTGGTGACAAGAAAATTATTTGCTGGTTGGTTAAGGACACTTTTTTGAGGTGTTCAATGAAGAAAAATGAAATTAAAAAATATTTAAATGGTTTATACGCTGATGAAATAAAATTATTATGTGAGTTGTTAAATAATGATTATAAGGGTGTATGTAAGAGTAAAGATTCTAATCATAAGATATTGAAAAGAGAAAGACAAAGTTGTTGCCCATATTGTGGTAGTATACAAATCATAAAAAAATGGAAAAAGAAAATCAAATGTGCAAAAATACATTTGTAGAGATTTCCATAAATCACATTCAACAACTTATAATAGTGTTTTATATAAGTCCAAAAAAGTTATAACAACTGGAATAATTTATTAGAATGTGAATTACTTCATTTAAAATTAGAAGAAACTGCATATAAAGTAGGAATATCTAAAACGACAGCCTTTGCTTGGAGGCATAAATTATATAGATCAATAGAAAACTATGTTGAGGCAGTTAAACTAACAAAAATAATTCGGTTAGATGTTACTTATGAAAGAATCAACTTAAAGGGAACAAAGCCAAAGAATATGCCAAGAATGCCAAAGAAAAGAACATCAAAGGAAACTTCTATAAGAGGAATATCCCATCATAAAGTATGCATTATTACAGGTATAGATGAGGAGAATAATATAGTTTTAAAAATTACAGGATTAGGCAGAAAAACCATAAAACATTATCAAATATTAAATAAGTAGATGAACAATCCAGAACTGCTAATTACAGATCAGGCATGGGCTATACAACCTATGCTAAACAATTAAATTGTAAATTAGACCAAATCCCTACTGGTTGTCATAAAAGTCATAGTGGAAATAATTTAAATGTAATTCATAGTGAATTGAAATTATGGTTAAAAAAATATTGGATTTTCTACAAGGCATCTTCAAGGATATTTGAATATGTTTGTATTTAAGAAAATGCTATCCTATAAGCTTGAAAGAAATGATAGACTTTTTTATGCTTATTTACATTCATTACCCTATGAAACAAGTTTGTTTGTGAATAATATTTATCATCAACCCTTCACAGTTGCTAAGATATGCTACTTATGGTGAATATCACTATGGCATTTTTGCTTAATCAGTCTTTATCTTGAAAATAACTTTTAAATTAAAAAGTTGACGTAAATCGCCAACTCTATATTTTAATATTCACAATTTTTAGGAGTTCTAGGAAAAGGAATGACATCCCTAATATTTTCAATACCAGTTAAATACATAATAAGACGTTCAAACCCCATTCCAAAACCAGAATGAACACATCCTCCATATCTTCTAGTATCCAAATACCAATCGATTTCTTCCTTATTGACTCCCAATTCTTCCATTCTTGTCAATAATTTATCTAAATTTTCTTCTCTTTGAGATCCACCCATCAATTCTCCTGCTTCTGGAACTACTAAATCTACAGCAGCAACGGTTTTACCATCTGAATTTAATTTCATATAATATGCTTTAATATCTTTTGGCCAATTTGTTATAAAAACTGGACCATTGAAATATTCTGTTATGTATTTTTCATGCTCTTTTGCTATATCATCTTCATAACTTGGTAAAAATTCCCATTTTACTTTTGCAGATTTTAAAATATCTACAACATCATGATGAGATATTCTAGTAAATTTTGAATTCAAGAGATTCGTAATTTTGTTTTTCAATCCTTTTGCTACAAATTGATCACAAAAATCAATTTCAAGTGGACAATGATCAAGAACGTATTGAATAACAAATTTAAGCATTTCTTCTTCAATATCCATTAATTCATTCAAATCACAAAAAGCCATTTCTGGTTCAATCATCCAAAACTCATTTGCATGGATTTTAGTATTAGAATTCTCTGTTCTAAATGTAGGACCAAATGTGTAAATATCACTAAACGCCATCGCAAAAGTTTCACCCTGCAATTGACCAGATCCTGTAATAAAAGCTTGTTTGCCAAATAAATCTTTTGAAAAATCTACTTTATTTTGATCTAAAGGTAAATGATTTAAATCTAAAGTTGTTATTTTAAACATTTGGTCAGAGCCTTCACAATCTGCACATGTAATTAAAGGGGTATGAACATAAATATATCCTCTATCTTGAAAATAAGTGTGAATTGCCATAGCAGCAACACTTCGTATACGAAAAACAGCAGAAAATAAATTAGTTCTTGGTCTTAAATGGGCAACTTCTCTTAAAAATTCTCTAGTATGCCTTTTAGGCTGAATAGGATAATCTTCTGGACAATCTCCTAACATCTCAATAGAAACTGCATGTAATTCTAAAGCTTGCTTTAAATTTGGTGTAAGTTTTACAATTCCTTTGATTAAGACACTTACCCCTACTCTAAACTTAGAAATCTCCTCAAAATTAGTTAACGTGTTATCATATACAACTTGTAGATTTTCTAAATAAGAACCATCATTCACATTCAAAAATCCAAATTGTGCCTGAGCTCTGTTTGTACGAACCCATCCCTTTATTTCTATCTCTTTTTCTTTGTAATTTTCTTTACTAATGAATAACTGTTTTACTCTTGTTCGCATGAATTATCTTTCCTTTCTAAATAAAAAAATCCTTAAAACTTCGTTTAAGGACGATATAACCGCGGTGCCACCTTATTTCTATAATAAATATAGCTCTTAAAAATCTTTAACGCAGACAAAACGGATGGTTCTACTCTAATTTCTTCCATCACTCTAGGGTGTTATAATTTGAAAATTACAATATCTGCTTTCACCTAATCAGACTCTCTTTTAAAGTAAAAAAATCAAATTACTTCCTATCTTAGTTTTCTTATCAACTCTATTTTATATCAAAAAGAGAAAAAGTCAAATAAAATTAATTAATTATCATAAAATTTTATATAAATATACTGATTTGTTTTTAATTAAACAATTAAAAATAAGTTGATATATCAATATATTTTCATATTTGTAAAAATGAAAAATAAGCATCATTTTTTAAAAAAAACGAAAGATATATTTTTTTATTATTATTTGGTATATTTCACAGTTATCATTGATATATTTAAATTGAGGAGTGATGAAAACTGTCAATCATAAAGTATACTGATCAAGAACTAAATCTGCTAGCAAGATTAATGCGTGCAGAAGCTGAAGGAGAAGGTCAAATGGGAATGTTACTTGTTGGAAATGTTTGTGTCAATCGTGCCCTTGCAAATTGCCTAGATTTTAAAAAAATTAATACAGTAGAAAAGGCTGTAATGCAAAAACCTGGTGGATTTGAAGCAACAAGTAAAGGATATTTTTATCAAGCAGCAAGATCAATTGATAAAAAATTAGCAAAGCGAATATTAAATGGGGAAAAATTCCCACCTGCTTCCTATGCATTATGGTTCTATAATCCTCATGGACAGGAATGTCGAAAAACTTGGTGGAATCAACAACAAAGTGGTGCCTATAAACAGCATTGCTTCTACGCTCCATCTGAAAATGAAAATTGTTATTAGAAAGGAAGAAAACAAGAATGAATTATTTTTATCCAAATCCGTATGCATACTATAATGGAGGATATAATGGATCTTATTATCCTTATCAGCAACCTAATCCAGATTCAGCAGATGAACAATCCTATATTGAAAATATTTTAAGATTGAATTTAGGAAAAATGGTATCTGTTTATATGAATTTTGAAAATTCTCAATGGGGTTCAAAAATTTTCAAAGGCAAATTAGAGGCTGCTGGAAAAGACCATATTATTATATCTGATCCATCCAATAATACGAGATATTTATTGCTTACAATTTATTTAAATTATGTAACCTTTGATGAAGAAATAAATTATTATTATCCTTATCACACAAAAAATAACTAACCAATTAAAAACATTCAAATAAAAAACGTTGCACTTTTAAGCAATGACAAAAAGCTCTCAAACGCAACGTTTGAGAGCTTTTAACTACGCATTAATAGAAAGATAAATGTATATTATTGATTATTTTTAAGATTGTCTAATGCTTCTATATTGTTTGATGTTATCATACCAATAGTTTGACAATCGTTCATTGCCAAACAGTTGCCGCAAGTTTCACACCCTTTGCCAAGCGCGCATTGTCTAATTGGGCATAGACTATTGCAAAATGGTGTTTTTACACCGTCCATACGACAACCCTCGCAATGTATCATTTCAGGAGTAATCTCTACTCCATTCAGTTTTGACCAAAGCTTCGCAACCTTCTTGCGTAAAGCATTATCATTATTAAGTGTTGCAATTCTCGCATCACATTTTTCACAATCAAGTCCGCAATATGCTATAAGTTTTTTCATAAGTTTTTAACCTCTGTTCAATTACGATTTATCTTTACTTTTTGTTTGGCTTTCGTTTAATGTTGAGCAATTTAATAAAATCATTAAACAATGAAGTGTCTGTTGGATTAAACATTAGCCATTTCCCATCATGGTAAGTATGGGTACTGTCATATATTTCTTGAACTTCTTTTGAATAGGTTTCTTTGTCGTCTTCAAATTTTAACCGCTCATTTTTACCCAAGATAATCAAAAACCCTATGCAATTTTCTCTTGCATATAAGGCACAAAGCGTTTTACCTCCCCAACGATATTTATATTCATATTTCCACGCTTTTCCACCTTTATTCCATAAACAATCCATATTGTATTTATCATCAATTAAAGCGCACAAATTATTCCATACTTCATATAATGTTTTGCCAACCAAACTCGTCATTTCTTCTGCATTAGGTATCATATCAAGCATATAAAATCTCCAATCTCTTCTATTAATTTACTATTGATCTTAGAATTATAATATCATAAAAATGAAAGTAAGACAACATTTCAAAACATATCCTTATCTTATCTCACTAAGCTATTAGTAACATAGTTCGTCCACAAAAAGAATAAGCAAAAAAGCGCAGCTTAATGCTACGCCTAATTTTTGTATTTATTGCATTTCTATCAATTCTTTATGGAAACTTTTTTAAAACCAATTTTCTTATATTTTTGGTTTAATTACTATTGCTCTTTCTTCTCCAGTACCTTCAGATTCTGTATAAACATCACGCCATTCACTTAATTTTTCATGAATAATTCTACGTTCATAAGAATTCATATGCTGTAATTTTACTGCAACCTTAGTTTTTACAACTTCTTTTGCAGTCTTAGTTGCTAAGATTTCTAATTGATGAGCACGATTACTACGATATGCACCAATATCAAGAGTTGTAATAATAGAATCTTTTGTATAAGAAGAAATAAGAGTTCTTACTAAAACTTGTAATGCATCCAAAGTTTTTCCTTTTATTCCAATTAATAAAGGGTTCTCATTACTATCTATATTATAATATATTTGAGAATCACCTACAGATCTTGCTTCTAATTGATAACCAATATTTAAAGATTTTAAAATATTTTCTAAATATTTTTTTCCCTCTAATGTTAAATTAATATCTACTAAAGCTTCACAATTAAGACCTTCTGGCAACTCTCCTAAAACATTAATAAAAATTTTATCACTAGCAATATGTAATCTTTTTACAGCTTCATCCATTGCAGCTTCTTGTGTTGGAGCAATGATTTCGATTTTTCTTTGCATACTATACCTCCATTATATTACTTGACCCTTTTTTTGGGTTTTATAATATTTTAATTCATTTAATTTTCTACCAATAAAACTTTGGAATAATTGATAAATCGCACCTATAATCCAATATAAAGCTAAAGATGTAGAAGATAATGACATAAATACAAACATAACTGTCATAACAATATTCATAATCTTCATTTGTTTTTGTTGTTGATCTTGCTGATTGGTTTGAACATTTCTATTATAATCTTTCACATATTTAGGTTTGCGAGCAGCTAATTTTTGACTTAGTAAAGTCAATGCACCAAATCCTACAGCCAAAACCACTGCAAATATTTTATCGTGAATTGTTGTAGCAGACATAAATGAAGTATTCAATTCAAAGAAATTAAACATTTTCGTATTTTTTAAAGCAAATGTTCCATATTGTACAACATCAACACCATTTACAGAAACAATAGTAGTTGCATTTATACGTCTTACCACTTCATACATTGCCATAAAAATAGGAAATTGAATAAACATTGGTGCAATACAACCAAGTGGATTCATTTTATATTTCTTATAAAGCTTCATCATTTCTACTTGCATTTGTTGCTGAGATTGAGGATCTTTACGATGCGCATATTTTCTTTGTATTTTTGTCATTTCTGGTTGCATTAAGGTCATTTTTAAACTCATAGAGTTTTGTTTAGAATAAATTGGCCAAGCTAAAGTTCTTACAATCAAAGTTGTAAATAAAATTCCCCAGAAAAAAGAATTTCCTAATCCTTTACCTATATGAGAACAAATCCATGCAATTGGCCAAGACAAAATAGAAACTGGCCAACCCCATAAGCCTTCCCAAAAACCAGAAAAAGAGAATTCCTTTCCATATCCACTCCAACCATCAATATAGACCTTATTTTGCCATGTAGCAGAATTTGTTCTACATCCAGTTAGACCTAAAAGTAAAAATACAAGGAAAATCATCATAACAAACTTATATTTATGTCTATTAAAAAATTGAATCATATTTCCTTTATAGTATAATATAATTATACTATTCCTTTCCTTTTACAATTAAATTTTGTTTGATAAGCAAATTTAAAAGTTCTGTTTTCATTTCTAAAAAGCTTATTGTTAAAATTTTGGTTCTAGCTATAATAAAAAAGTCATATCCATCTTTTAAATAAAAATCTCTTATTATAGATCGAATTTGACGCTTTAATCGATTACGTACTACAGCATTACCTATTTTTTTACTTACGCTTATCGCATAACGAAAGTGGTTGGTCTCGTCTTGTTTTTTTACATATAAACTAAAATAAGGATTACTAGAATACCTTTTATTTTTTAAAATTTCTTCAATTTCATTATTTTTCTTTACACGATATTTTTTTTTCATAGAGTTTCTCCTGTAGTTTAAATAATAAACAAAAAAGTACAACCAAAATGACGAAAATAATTGTTCTGGTTGTACTAGTTATGTCAATTGTTTATTATTTAATTAAACAGTTAATTGTTTTCTACCCTTTTTACGTCTACGAGATAATACTTTGCGACCATTTTTCGTTGCCATTCTAGCACGGAAACCATGAGTCACTTTTCTTTTACGTTTATTAGGTTGATAAGTTCTTTTCATTGACTCCTACCTGCCTTTCTTACGAAACCACGCTATACTATTCTAGCAAAAAAGCATATGATTGTCAATTCTAAAAATTTATTTTTTTTTGATAAAAATTTTGAAGTTTATAACTTTTAAAAAAATGTAGATATTTTTTTTATAAAATGTGGATAACTTATATACAAACTTATCCACCTGTTGATTTGTTGAAAAAGTACAAAATTCGGCTAAAAATAGCCTTTTTTTATAGGATTTATCCACATTTTTTTAGATTTATGAATGTTTTTTATGTTGAGTTATCCACATTTTTTGTGGAAAAATAATTCTTGTCAAAATATTTTTTTATGCTATTATATTTTAGGAAATGTAGGTGTTATTATGGATCGTTATCAAGATTTATGGAATAAAACAAGAGATAAATTATCCTCTTACTTTGCAGAAGATACTTTTGAAGAATTATTTTCTGAAGTAAAAAAAGTTATCAAGCAAGAAAATGGAATAATTTATGTATTGACTCCATCAACTTATATTAAAACAAAAATCAATAATATTTATACTAAAATGATAGCTGAAATTTTGGCAAGTTTGACACCAGAAAAACTAAAATTTAAATTTGTTTGTGATGGAGAAGTTATAACTAAACCTGTTAAACCTAGTGTTAAATTAAATAAGAATAATTTGAAAAGTAATTACACCTTTGAATCCTTAGTTGTAGGAGAATCCAATCGATTAGGCTATATTACCAGTATGAAAGTAGCTGAGCAACCAGGTATATTTGTTAATCCATTATATATTTTTGGTGGGGTTGGACTTGGTAAAACTCATATGATGCAGGCAATTGGTAATTTCATTTTAGAAAATGATCTCAATACCAATATACTATATGTACAAGCAACAGATTTTATGAGTGATTATATTAAAGCTGTTCAAAGTCAAAGTATGATAGCATTTGAAGAAAAATATGAAAATTTAGATGTTTTATTAGTAGATGATATTCAAATGTTAGCAATGGGGAATAAATCTCAACAAGAATTTTTTAAATTATTTAATGATATGACAACTAGACAAAAACAAATTGTAATTACATCAGATTGTCCTGCTTCTAAATTAACTGGAATCATGGATCGTTTAACTTCAAGATTTCAAATGGGTGTTTCTGTTGACATTAAACAACCTGACCTATCTCAGCGTGTAAATATTTTAAAAAGAAAGTTAGCAGAAAATTCCAATAAACCTTTAGACGAGTCTATTTTAAATTATATAGCTGAAAATTTTACTGATAATGTCCGTGAACTTGAAGGGGGATTAAATCGAGTTTTATGGTATAGTGAAGTATATAATCAAAAGCCAACTTTAGAACTTGCAAAAGAAGCCTTAGATGTCTTAATCAAAGCAAAAAAACCTACTGGAAAAGACAATTATGAGAATGCTTTATCTGTAATTTCTAATACTTATAGTATTAGTACTGCAGATTTATTAGGAAAATCTAGAAATTCTAAGTATGTATTACCTAGACATATCGCTATGTATATTTTAAAGACACAATACCATTTAACTTATTCTAAAATTGGAAGTATTTTAAATGGAAGAGATCATACAACAGTGATGAATGGATGTACAAAAATTGAAGAAGAATTAAAATCAAATCATGAGTTAAAAATGGCAATAGATGCAATTTTAAAAAAAGTGTAAATTTGTGAATAATTCACATAGATTTCCACAAATAAATATGATATAATTTAGTTGATATTTTGAGAAATTTTGGAGTTATCCACAAATCCACAAATTATAATAGTAATAATAAGTATATTAAATAATTAAATTTTTTATGACAACAAAGGAGAAAATTTATGAATTTCACAATTGATCGCGAAGTTTTGCTTGAAAATTTAAATATTATATCTAGAGGGTTACCAGCAAAAAGCCCAATGCCAATATTAACAGGAATTAAATTAGATGTTACAACTACAGATTTATATATGACATCATCTAATACTGATATTTCTGTTGAAACTTATATAAATGATGCCTCATTAGTTATAGAAAAACCTGGTAAAACCGTTGTACCTGGTAAATTCTTTATTGATATTATGAGAAAAATTAATTCTAAAAGAGTAAATTTATGCTTAGTAGATGATAAAATTTTAGTAATTCGTGCAGATCGAGGAGAATATAAACTTCATATAATGGATCCATTAGATTATCCAAATATTGAATTTGTATCTTTAGAGAATCCTTTAATTTTACCCGCAGAACGGATTAGAACTTTAATAAAACAAACTAGTTTTGCAACAGCAACTTCTGAAAAGAAACCAATATTAACAGGTGTACATTTAAAATTAGAAGATAATCGTTTAACTGCAATCGCAACAGATTCTTTCCGCTTATCTCAAACGATTATGGAAATCAATGATTATAAGCCTTTTAATATTACTGTACCAAACAAATCATTAGATGAACTTGCAAAAGCCATTGATAATTATAATGAAAATGTTCATTTGTATTTTTCAGTAAATAAACTATTAGTAAAATTTAAAAATGTTTTATTTCAAACGAGATTATTAGATGGAAATTATCCAGACACATCAAAATTAATTCCATCTTCTTATCCAATTATCATTAAATTTAATAAAGATGAATTATTAGAAGCAGTAGAGCGTGTTTCATTATTATCTCCTAGAGAAAAATTAAGTTCTTTAGAAGTTGCATATAGTATAATCAAATTGACAGTTTCTAAAGACCATACGGTGGTAATATCTACTACGAATGCATCAGTTGGAGATGCAACAGAAGAATTAATTCCAACAGATACTCAAATTGCAGGTCCACTTACTATAGGATTTAGTTCTCGTTATCTTGTAGAAGCTCTTCGTAGTTTTGAATCAAGTGAAGTAGCATTAAATTGTTTAGAAGGTGTAAGACCTTTCGTTATCACAGGAGAAAAAGATTATAATTTAACACAATTGATTTTACCTGTTCGAATGGATTAATTCTAATATGAGGATAGCTGTTTAAAGTTTATCCTCTTTTTTTTGTTCTAAATTTATTACTTGAAGTCAAAAAAATAATAATATTTTTTATTTAATTATAAGGGAAATCTAGATGGAAAATTTAATCTGTTTTTCCCTTATTTTTCTTGAAAAAAATATTCCTATATGATATAATCATATAGATTGTGGGTGTTAAAATGAAACAAATAAAAATTCATAGTGATTATATAACATTACAGCAATTATTGAAAATGGAAAATGTTATATCTTCTGGTGGAGAAGCTAAGTACTATCTTTCTATAAATAAAGTATATGTAAATCAAGAGTTAGAAAATCGTCGTGGAAGAAAATTATATCCAAATGATAAGATCGTAATAGATGAGAAAGAATTTGTTATTGAATGATAAAGAAATTAAAGCTAACAAATTTTAGAAAGTTTTCAAATTTAGAATTAGATTTGAATAATAAAATTGTAGTTATTACAGGAGCTAATGCGGTAGGTAAAACTTCTATATTGGAAGCAATATATTTAATAGCCACATCAAAAAGTCATAGAACAAATGTTATAGAAAATATCATAACAATGGATAAAGAGTTTTCTACAATTGAATTAAGGGAAAATAAAGAATATAAAACGATTCTTCATTCTTT
>JAIDKZ010000069.1 GCA_029051735.1 Anaeroplasmataceae bacterium
TTTCTAAAGAATATGGTTATAAAAAAATTGATTTAGAAAATCAAAGGGCTGAAAAATTTAAGAATTTAAAAATTCGCTTAGAAGAACTTCTATTAGAGAAAAATGGAGTATCTATTGCTTTTTCTATTAAAAAGGAAGAACTCAATGAAAAGTTTTCTAAGATAAAAACACAATTGATCCATAATAATGATTTACGCACAAGCAAAGATAAATATTTAGAAAAATTAAAAAATAATGATGAGGATTTCTTAAATCAAATTATCAATTCTTATAGTTTATTCTTTGAAGAGATTGCAAAATATTTTAATAGAATCATCAAGATTATTTTAAGTGATATTATCCCTAATGAAAAAAATTTTCATTATTTAGAAACTTTAATTAAAACATATTTACAACAGTTACTAGATTTATTTGAACAAGCTCTTCTTTCATTAGATGAATCCGTTCAACAGATATTAGATAAAAAGATTAATTATATTTATGATTTTAAATATCGCTCTTCTAAAGAGGCTTTAAGTGAAAACTATTCAAATTCTTTAAAAGAATATCAAGAGCAAAAAGAGGAAATGATTGATAAAATTGATGTTTCTAAAAAGACTATAGAAAATTTTAAACAAAAAATATATACCTTATTTAATGATATTGAAATGCTAAAACAGAGTAATAATGTATCTAAAAAGAAAAAATTGGATTCTGCTGCACTTTTGACAATCAAGCAAAATAATCTTAAAATAAAAGATTATAGAGAGAAAATTGAAAATTTTAATCAAATTATTAAGTTAAGTACAGATGATATAGCTATCTTGGAAAAAAAGAAAATGCAGAATACAATGATCTATGCAAAAGAATGTAAGCGAATAGAAAAACTTTTGACTGAAGATAATATGACTTATTCAAATTTAAAAAATGATCTTAAATTGATACTAAATAATACTCAAAATTTAATCAAATCGTTCCATATTGATGGGTCTTTGAAGCGCTTCAGTGAAAAAGGACTAAATCGTGAAATAGAGAAATATTTAAATACTTCTTCTTTTATTATTCATCGAGCAAAAGTCAAACTCAATACGGCTTTCCAAACTTTTTTAAAGCATTGCAAAAATGAAACAGAAAAGAGAACAATTGAAAGTAGTTTAGAATTTCAAGAAGAAATTAATAAATATAATAAACAATACAATACTGCTCTTGAAGAATATCAAAATGAATATCATCAAACCATTTCAATATATGAGAAAAAAGTTCATGAGCATAATAATTTAACGATTAAAACATTAAATCGTTACGATGATATGTTAAATCAAGCAAATTTAGATTATCAAAATAGTTCAAAATCTGTTCAGGAATTGAACAATGCACTCACTCACAAATTCTTTTCAGATTATTATGCATTAGAAGATAATAATCAAAAAATTATTGAGTATCATACTTCTACAATGAATCAAAATGATACATTATTTAAAAATACAAGACATAATCTCATTTTAAAAAATACAGATGATAAGAATGCATCAAACAATAAGTTAAAGCAATTAATAAAAATAAAGAATGAAGAAATTGAACATTTGCCTATTGCTTTTAAATTTTATTCACGTATGCTAAATAAAGAAACAAAAAGAAAGAATATGGATTTACATTTGGATATTAAAAATGCAAAGACAGCTTTTAATTTAGAACGTAAAAGAATTGATAAGGAGATTAATACATTAAAGAATCAATTGGATCAAGATAAAAGAGAAAATGAAAATCACCAAAAGAAAAATATAATAATTGAAAAGAAATCTCATTTATCAAATTTAAAGCATTCAATTAAAAGTATTCGTATAAAATTATAGCCTTTTTAAAGGCTATTTTTTTTCAAAAAAAAATACGGACTATAGTCCGTATAAATTCTTTTATTTTGTTAACCATGAAGGATATTTTTTCTTTGATACTTGCTTTAATTCAGAAGATTCCTCAGAAGTCTGTTCCCCTGCTTTTTTTAGACGCTTTTCTTCTTTTAAGCGCATTTTTTCCATTTTCTTATTTCTCTTTATATCAAATATATCATCAATACTTCCTGTATTAGAGCTTTCTTCTTCATGTTCAGGTTGTGGAGCATGATGACTAGATAATCCCTCATATTCAATATTTTCTTCTGAAATGTTTTTATAAATCTCATTTGCTAATTCATCATAGCCATTACTTTGTGCCTTTAACTCATATCCTGTTGCTACTACAGTAACAATCATTTCATCACCTAAATCATTGTTATAAGCAGTTCCATATATTATATTTAAATCTTTATCACAATTGTTGCGAATTTCTGCTAAAGCTGTTTCTACTTCTTTTGCAGCCAAATTTTCAGATGCAGTAAAGTTTACTATAGCATCAGTTGCACCATCAATTGTAACCTCTAATAATGATGAATGAATTGCCTTACGAGCAGCCTCTATTGCACGATCTGGTCCTGAAGCAGCACCGATACCCATTAATGCAGTACCAGAATTGGCCATAACATGACGAACATCTGCAAAGTCTACATTAATCATACCAGGCATTGAAATAAT
The DNA here is from genome assembly GCA_029051735.1 of Anaeroplasmataceae bacterium. Lineage (GTDB taxonomy): Bacteria > Bacillota_I > Bacilli_A > Acholeplasmatales > Anaeroplasmataceae > Pelethenecus. The sequence continues at coordinate 2,547 of JAIDKZ010000069.1, forward strand.
TTCAGCAATACCTTGAACACCTTTTCGCAAAACATTATCTGCTTCACGATAAGCCTCTAGCATAGGCGTTGATGGATCCACAATTTGCATTAATCTTTGATTTGGAATAACAATTAATGTATCCACATATTCTCTTAAAGCTGTAAGACCAGCAACAGCATTATTCATACGTTCAGGTCCTTCAAATAAAAAAGGCTTTGTACAAATACCAACAGTTAAACAGTTGTTCTCTCTAGCAACCTTAGCAATAACTGGAGCAGCACCTGTTCCAGTGCCTCCACCCATTCCACAGGTAATGAATACCATATCAGCATCACTTACAATTTCTCTTAACTCTTCTTCACTTTCTAAAGCAGCCATTCTACCTACATCTGGATTTGCTCCAGCACCATGGCCTCTTGTAGTATTTCTTCCAATCAGCAAGCGATATTTTGCTTTTGAATATTTTAAATCTTGTGCATCTGTATTAACCGCAATGAAATCCACTCCATGCACATCATTTTCTATCATATGATCTATTGCATTTTTTCCTGCTCCACCTACACCAATTACTTTAATCTTTGTACGTGCAGATTCTAAACTATCCAATTCATCAAAAATCATAAATATCCCTCCACGAAATAATGTAATCGCATTGCTCTTTTTATTTTACATTAAATGGCATTTTTTTTCAATATAGAAAATATAAAAATAAAAAAAATCTTTCATAATTTTTTTACAAATTACCAAAGATTTCCACTTGATTTTTATAGAATTGTTATTTCACAAACGAGTTGAACACCAAACTCTAATTTTGCTCTTTTTTTGATTAATTCAATAAGATCTAAAATTTCTTCACTTTTAGCATTTCCTAAATTGATTATGAAATTTGCATGCTTTGCACTTACTGCTGCATCGTTTACTTGAAAACCACGCATTCCTAAAGCATCTACTACTTTCCATGCTGGAATTAAAGGATTATTTTTGAAAATAGATCCCATACTCTTACACTCTAGTGGTTGCGACAGTTTTCTTTCCATTGTTCGTCTATTTAGAAGAGCAATTGGCTTTTTATTCTCAATTTTAAAACGTGCTTGTATAATAATTCCATCAATATAATGAAATATGCTTTTTCGATATCCAAATGCACATTCCTTATTTTGGATGGTTTGAATCTTTCCATTACCATCTATATAACTGACATCAATCAAATGATGTTGAATATCATCTTTATATGCACCACTATTATTATAAATAGCTCCTCCCAAAAGACCTGGAATTCCACCTAAAAAGGATAAATCCCCAAGTTCTTGTTTTGCTAAATCATATGCAAGTTTTATTGTTGGATAAAATGCACTACATTGTAGTATTCCATCTTTTACGCTATAGTCATAGGGAAGTTTCTTTAACTGAATCACTACACCATCAAATAACTTTTCTGAGGCAAGAACATTGCTTCCATTTCCAATCAAAAAATATTTGATTTCATTTTGAACAATAAATTGAAAAACTTTTTGAAGGGATTGAATTGAATTGGGTGTATATAAATATTGAATTTTACCACCACAACCAATTGTAGTCATTTCTTTAAAGCTACAATTACTTTCTATAGTACCCAAATGATTGTCTATAATATATTCTGATAATTTCACTCTATGTCTCTCCTTATGCATTCCATTATTTTTTTTGCACTATTTTTTTGTACAATGCGCTGCTGATTTATACGCATATTTAAAATGGTTTGAGAATCCATAATTATTTGATCAGCAGTCTGCAAAATTAACTCTTTAGCTTCATTTTCTTTTACCAACTTGCAACACCCCTCTTTTTCAAAATAAAGAGCATTTAAATACTGATGATTTTTGCTAGTCTTCATACTGGGAACTATAATACAAGGCTTGTTTAAAGAAAAAATTTCGTATGTAGTGGAGGCCCCTGCTCTAGAAATGATTAAACGAGATGCTTTCATTAAATAGATTAAATCAGAAACGTATTCATAAACAATACAATTTGGGATGTTCTGATACTCTTCATGATACCTTCCTGCAACCAAACATATCTTATACTTTTGACTTAATATATATGCCAAATCACATAACGGCTTTGATCCTAGTGAGCCTCCAATAATCAATATATCAATATTTAAATGAGTATAGGAATATTTTACACCTTGATTTGGTAAAATTGGCAAGCCTACTTTTTCATATTTTTTTTTCATTTTAGGTAACTTGTAGGTAAGAAAAACTTTTTTTGAAAATAAAGAAAAAAAATGATTTGTTTTTCCCATAATCACATTTTCTTCTAGTAAATATATTGGTATATGATGCAAAATTCCATAAAGTAAAACTGGAAATGATACATATCCACCTGTTGCTATTATGGCTTTTGCCTCAGGCAGTTTTAATTTTATTGTTGCAAGAAGAATTGATTTTATGCTTTTCTTTTTTAAATTCATTCCCTGAAATTGTATTCCATGTTCTTTACATAATCTCTCCTCAAGAGAATTGTTTGCTCCAATATAAAAAACAGATTGATATTCTTTTGCTAAAGCAATTAAAGGCATAATATGTCCCCCTGTTTTACCTCCTGTTAAGACAATCATAGAAATCACCATTTAATATTATGAATTATGGTGTGATTTAATAACAAAAGAAAACAAAAAGAAAAATCGACTAAAAAGTCGATTTTTTCTATTCTTCGTCTTCTTTTTGATGAAGTTCAATTTCTTCATCGGTTGCTTCTCTTACAATTACTTGAATTCGATGTATTCTTCTTCCATCTACCTCAGCAATAGAAATTTCTAATGTTTTGGCATAATCTTCATAAGAATCAGTTTCCTCATCTTGCATTGTATAGCAAGCAATATAATTCATTGTGAAGCCAACTTCTGGAATACTTTCACATTTTGCAAAAAGCCAACCAGATAGTTTAGATGGTACATCATCTGGTATATCTCCAATATTTAATCTTTCAAATAAATCTTCTACATACATTTCAGCATCTACTAAATATGTATTTTCACCAAGTTCTTCAAAGAATATATCATCTTCACCAGCTATGTCATGCTCATCGTATATTTCACCAACGAGCTCCTCTAAAGCATCCTCCATAGTAACTAATCCAAGTACATCACCATATTCACCACTGACAATTGCAATCATAGTTTTAGATTTTTGCATCTCTACAATTAAATCATCAGCTTTCATTTGACTAGAAACAAATTTTACAGGACGAATCAATTTTTTCCAAGACATTTTTGGGTTCTTCACTAAAGCTGGGAAAAAGTCACGAACATATAATATACCAACGATATGATCTTTATCATTTTTATATACTGGGATTCTAGAATAATTGGTCTCCATTAAAAATTGCTTAACATCCTCTAAAGAAGCATTATAGCTGATAGCAACCATATCAATACGAGGTACCATTAAATCAGAAACGCTTCGATCTTTTAAATCTAATACATTCTTAATAATGCTTGCCTCATCATCTTCAATAGCACCACTTTCTTCCATTTCATCAATTAATATATTGAATTCTTCTTCATCAAATGTTTTCTTTTCATCATCTGCACCTTTTTTTGTAACCAAACGCTGTAATCCTCTAAACAACATTACAAAAGGATAAAAAATAAGCTGAAGACCATAAACAATATAAGCAACCTTAATCGTAATAGATTCAGGGTTATTTTTAGCAAATGTTTTTGGTAAAATTTCTCCAAAAATCAATAATACAACTGTAATAATCAAAGTAGATGCAAAACTTACCCAATCTCCAAAAATGACAAGTTTGGCAAAAAATCCTACTGCAACAGTAGATAATGCCGTATTTACAATGTTATTTCCAATCAATAAGGTAGTAACTGTTTTTTCAAAATTATCAGCTAGTTCTAAAGCCTTCTTAGCACCTCTTCTACGATCCTCAACAAGGCTTTTTAGTTTAACAACATTCGCACTTGAAAAGGCAGTCTCAGTCATAGAAAAGAAAGCTGATAAGAAGATACATACCACCATAATAATAAATACGGGAATATCAAAACTTACTGCACTTTGTACATCACTTAAGAAAAACGACCTTTGTATATCCAATTCTCTACACTCCTAAAATTAAGCTCTACTTGAATACTTTCCAGTTTCAGTGGAGATGATAATTTTTTCTCCTTCTTCAATGAACATTGGAACTTTTACAAGTAAACCAGTTTCAACATATGCATCTTTTAATGCATTTGTCTTTGTATCCCCTTTAACTGCAGGATCACATTTTGTTACTAATAATGTAACTTTATCAGGTAGATTTATACCTAATATTTCCTCACCAAATTTTTCAATTTCAACACTCATGTTTTCCACTAAAAATTTTCTTTCTTCTTCAACTAAAGCATGAGGAATCTCAATTTGCTCATATGTTTCCATATCCATGAAAACTAAAGCATCTCCTGAATCATAAAGGTATTGCATTGTAACTTTGTCTATGATAGCTTTTTCAACCTTCTCAGCTGCATTGAATGTAAAATCAATTACAGCACCTGTTCTTAAATCTCTAAGTTTTGTTTTAACAAAAGCTCCACCTTTTCCAGGTTTTACATGCATAAACCATAAAATTTTGTACATATGACCATCATAAAGGATTGTCATACCATTTTTAAAATCATTACTAGATACCATAAAATTCTCCTTAAATATTATATCTAAAAAACATTATAACATATTATTTTATTTTTTTCAAATATTTGATAGCATCCAAATAGCTATTCTCTTTTTTTCCACTAAAACAAATATCACAAACATCTCTTATATAATTAATTTTTCTAAATTCATCCCTTTCATCTACACAGGATAAATGAACTTCAATCTTGATTCCTTTAAATATTTCTAAAGCATCTCGAATTCCAACACTTGTATGTGTATAGGCAGCAGGATTTATGATGATTGCATAAAAATCCAAGGAATCTTGTATCTTTGTGATGATCTGTCCTTCAGAATTACTTTGAAAAAATTCTAATTCAAAGTAAGAATCATTTTCTTTAGAAATTAACTGATTGATTTGATTCAAAGTTAAATCTCCATAATGCTCCTTTGGACGATACCCTAACATATTCAAATTTGGACCATGTATAATCAAAACCTTTTTCATTGGGATAAACCAACTTTCTTTAATATTTGTTCTATTGTCTTGGAAATGTCTTTATTTTCAATCACAAAATCTGCAAAATCTTGATATGCATCCTTACGCTCAAAATATAACTGGGTTATGCTTTTTTCTAAAAGTAATGGACGCACAATGACAGATTCATTTAATCTTTTTTCTATATCATCAAAACTTGAGGTTAAATAAATACAAAATCCATGCATATACTTCTTATTTTCTCTATTTTTAATGATGCCACCACCACAAGCAATGACATAATGATTCTTTTCTTCAAATTCTTTTAAGGCATTGGTTTCTAATGCTCTAAAATATTCTTCTCCATATAGATGAAAAATTTCATCTACAAACATCATTGCCTTTTGTTCTATATAAACATCTAAGTCAATAAATTCATATTGTAATTTTTTGGCCAATTCTTTTCCAATTGTTGATTTTCCAACACCAGGTAGCCCTATTAAATAAAGATTCATTCTAGCCACTCATTTATATCCTTTTTTATTGTTTCAATGGTATTATCTAAATTATTAATATCAACAAGATAAAAGTGACTTTGCATTTGGTTTTTAAACCATGTTTCCTGTCGCTTTGCTAAATGTCTTGTGTTTTTCTTTACCTGCTCAATTGCAGTGTTTAAGTCTATTTCATTTTGAAAATAGGGTAAGAACTCTTTATACCCAATTCCACTTGGATATATTCCTTTTTTATAAAGATTTTGAACTTCTTCTAAAAGACCATTCTCTATCATTTGATCTACTCTTTTGTTAATTTGACTATAAAGAAGATTCCGTTCTAGATTCAAATATACAATAAAATAATCATAAACAGGTTCATTTTTATGATTAAAAGAGTGAATCGACTTTCCTGTTTGTTCAAGTACTTCTAAAGCTCTTAAAACTCTCTTTCGGTTGTTCATATGAATTTTATTTTCATCTAGATTTGGATCCTTTTTCTTTAATAAATCATATAGTTCTTGATTATTCAATGATTCATAACGTGTTGCAAAATTAGTAGAACGCATATCTTGCTCAAATTCATACTGAAATAAAGCTGCTTGAATATAAAGACCTGTTCCACCACAAATTAAGGTTAATTGATTTTGATTTATAATCTTTCTAGCATCTTTTTGAAAGTCCGCAGCACTATAGGATTCCTTTGCACTACGTATATCAATTAAATGATGCTTCACTTCTTTTTGATCATCTAAAGATGGCTTTGCAGAACCAATATTTAATTCCTTATATATAGCAACAGAATCTCCACTGATTATCTCTATATTGTAATATTTAGCAAGTTCAATTGATATTTTCGTTTTACCAACAGAAGTTGGACCTACTACTGCAATAACTTTAGGTCTCATGATTGAATCCTTTCAAACATTTTTTCCAATTCTTTTTCGCTTAGTTTTATTAAGGTTGGTCTACCATGCGGACATGTATAAGGGTTTTTGCATTCTTTAAGATTATCTATTAAAGCATCTACTTCAATTCGATTAAGAGCGTGATTTGCCTTAATAGAAGATTTGCAACTAATCTGTTTAGCAATAGAATCCCTAAAAGTTATGATATCAATTTTTCTTTCTTGAATCATCAAACTAAAAATATCATGTATTAATTCTTCTGCCTTCTCAATTTTTGCCCATAATGGCATAGAACGAACCACATAATCTTGATTAGCAATTGGTTCTAAGTTAAACCCAAGATTTTGAAAATCTTTCAAATGCTCTTCTAAAAATAAACTTTCACTTTTAGTAAAAGAAATTAGAATTGGTAATAATAGATCAGTTGTAGGTTGTTGAGGTTTACCTAAGATTTCATAATTTTTTTCATAGTTAATTCGCTCAGCAGCAGCATGTTGATCAATTAAATAGAGTCCTTCAGAATTTTGAAAAATTAAGTAAGTTCCAAATGCTTGACCTATATATTCCATATATGGAAGTTTATTTACATTTTTATAACTTTCTTCTTTTGGTTCAGATAGAATTGGATTTTTAGAAACAAGCATATCGTTTGGTTTGATTTCTTTAGAAGTAACTTCATGAGCATTATTGTCTTTTTTCTCTTCATGAAAAACAGGGGTAGGCACTTCAAAAATATTGATTTTTTGGTATCCTTCATCTGTATTATATGTCCTTGCTATATTTCTAGTAGGAATCAATAATGAATTCTTTAAAGTTTCTGCGATAGTTTTTTCTATTTGCTCAAGAAGAATATTTTCACTAGATATTTTTATTTCTGTTTTGCTAGGGTGAACATTTACATCAACGAGTATGGGATCAATATCTAAATATATAACTGCAATAGGATATTTACCAATGGGTAAATAAGTTTTATATCCTTCAATCACAGAATTTGTAATGTTATAATTTTTGACATATCTTCCATTGACAATCAGTGTGATTTCAAGTTTATTTGCTCGATATATCTCTGGCTTAACTAATAATAACTCAGACTTTACACCATCAATAATAAAATTAGATTTTAATAAATTTTTGGCAACCTCAAGGTTATAGATTTCTCCCATTAGATTTTCACTTTGATTAGAAGCTGAGGTTGAAAGTATAGTTTTATTATCATTTATTAACATAAAACGAATATTAGGATGAGCTAAAGCAATCTTATCCATAAAAAAGCTGACTGCTGCAAGTTCATTTTTAGCAGGTTTTAAGTATTTTAATCTAGCAGGCGTATTAAAGAACAAATTCTTTACAATTACTGTTGTTCCTTTATTTGCATGGCAAATACCTTCTTCTATCTTATTTCCAGACTGATAAGTAACCTGATATCCTTTGATTCCGTCTAAAGAAGAAATGATTTGCATATGAGAAACAGCCGCGATAGAAGCAATTGCTTCTCCACGAAATCCTAAGGATAAAATCCGAAATAAATCATATTCTGTTTTAATTTTAGAAGTAGCATGGGGAAAAAAGGCAAGACGTACATCTTCTTCATCCATACCAATACCATCATCCACAACTTTGATTTCTTTTAATCCACCATCTTCTAAAAAAACTTTTATGGTTGTAGCTTTAGCATCAATTGCATTCTCTACTAATTCTTTTACAACACTGCTTGGGCGTTCAACAACTTCCCCTGCTGCAATCATATTTGCAAGTTGTGTAGACATTTTTTTAATGTTTCCCATTCTGCTTCACCTCAATCATTTAAATTTCTTTTAATTCATAAAGTAACTTTAAGGCCTCTAGTGGTGTAATTTGATTTAAATCTATTTCATTTAATCTTTGAAGTACTTTTGTAGCTGAAGAATCTTCTTCAATAGGATCATTTTCTTGTTCATATGTATCAAAATTAAACAAATCGATAGCTATGTTTTCTTTTTTACTAGATTCTTCTAACCCCTCTAAAATCATTTTGCTTCTTACAATTAAGGATTTAGGTAATCCTGCTAAACTTGCCACATTAATACCATAACTCTTATCTGTTGGGCCATCAATAACCTTATGTAGGAATGCAACACCATCTTTGGTTTCCTTTGCCTCAACATGTACATTTTTTAATCGTTTTAACTTATTTTCTAAGACAGTTAATTCATGGTAATGTGTAGAGAATAATGTAACACAACCAATTTTTTCATGCACATATTCTAAGATTGCTTGGGCTAGTGCCATGCCATCATAGGTAGCTGTTCCTCTACCAATTTCATCAAATAAAATCAAACTGTTTCTTGTAGCATTTGCGATTGCATAATTTGCTTCCATCATTTCCACCATAAATGTAGATTGTCCTGAAACCAAATCATCTGATGCTCCAATACGAGTATAAATGGCATCAAATATCATTAAATTTGCAATTTTAGCAGGAACAAATGATCCTATTTGTGCAAGAATGACAATAGATGCAAGCATGCGCATATAAGTGGATTTACCGCTCATATTAGGTCCTGTAATTAAAATCATATTATAAGCATTAATATCTACATCATTTACAATATATCCAGATTTCATCAAGGTCTCTAAAACTGGATGTCTTCCATCAACAATTGTGATTTGCCGATTCTCATTAAATGTTGGACGCACATAATTATATTTAACAGCAATCTCACTTAAGGACATGTAACAATCAAGAGTCGCTAAACTAGAAGCTAGCTCCTGTAAAGTTCCTATATGCTTAGATGCTTCCTTCCTTAAAGACAAGAATATTTCATATTCTATTGATTCAATTTGTTCTTTTGCATGTAATACAATATCTTCATATTCTTTCAATTCTCTTGTAATGAAACGTTCACTATTTGCCAAAGTTGCACGTCGCTCATACTCAATATCTTCTGGTAAACTTGAAATTGCTCCTTTAGAAACTTCAATGTAATAACCAGTAATACGATTAAATCCAACCTTTAATGTCTTAATTCCAGTTAATTCCTTTTGTTGAACTTCATAATTTAAAATCCAGTTTTTTGAATTTGTTTGAATGGATTTTACCTCATCTAATTTAGAATGGAATCCTTCCTTGATCATCCCGCCTTCTTTAATTGATAATGGCGGATTGTCAACTAAGGCTGAATTCAATAATTCATAAAGTTCATGATGATCTGGAATTGTATCTAAAAAAGAACTCTTCCATTTAATATCTAGATTCTTTATAATCTCTTTAACGTTTGGAATATACTGTAAAGATTTTCTAAGCCAAACTAAATCTTTTGCATTTGCATTTCCAGAAGCAATTCTACCTATAATTCGTTCTAAATCGTATACACTTTTAAAGTATTGTTTCAATTCCATTTTTTCTAAGTAGTGATGATTGAAGCATTCAACAAAATCCAAGCGTTCATTAATTTTTTCACTATTTAGTAATGGCTTATCCAACCACTTTCTTAGCATTCTAGATCCCATTGCTGTTTCACAGCAATCCAAATGCCATAAGATGGATCCTGATTTATTATTAAATCGTAACGTTTCAACTAATTCTAAATTCTTTTTTGTAAATGCATCTAAATGTAAATATTTTGTACTGATGTAGTTTTGCACCACTTTAAAATGTGTAGGTGCTTGTTTTTTTGTCTCTATAAAATACTGAACTAAGAGTCCAAATGCACCATGACAAGAAATATCAATGTCTGATACTAAAGGCATTAATGCCTGTGGAATAGCATGATTTTGAACTCTAGATAAAACAATTTGATTCTGTTTTATAAAATCTTCTAAAGCCTTATTATAAAAATCCTCCAAAACTACAATCTCTTTGATGTGTAAGGAAAGTAGTTCTTGAGCCAAAACATCAAAGCTTGTAAATTTGGTAATATATCCTTCTCCCGTAGTCAAATCACTATAGCATAGTATAAATTCTTTTTGAACAAGAATTAATCCTCCAATATAATTATTTTCCTTATCATTGAGTCCTGAATCAATAGTACCAGGAGTAATTATTTTAACTACACCACGTTTCACAATTCCTTTTGCTTCCTTAGGATCTTCTACCTGCTCCACAATAGCGACCTTATATCCTTTGGCAATTAAACGCTCTGCATAAGGTTCATAAGCGTGAAAAGGGACGCCGCACATTGGCACACGTTCCTCTACACCAGCATCTTTACCTGTCAATGCTAATTCAAGTTCTCTTGATCCAATATGGGCATCCTCAAAAAACATTTCATAGAAATCTCCTACCCTATAAAATAGAATAGTATCTTTATATTCTTTTTTTATCTCCAAATACTGCTCCATCATAGGAGTGTATTTTATACTTCTTTCACTCATAATATTCTCCACGGTTATCTGAATTGATGAATAATAAATAATACAATCACTGCAATTATTGCAAATCCAAAGACTGCCAAACAGCCTTTAATCATACTTCCAGTCTTAGAAACCATTTTAGAACTTTTAAAATATGGATTTTCTGTTGCAGAATAAAAGTCTGATTCTTTGTTTTTGTCAACATTTTGTGGTATAAACGCATCATCATAACTTTCATTTTTAAAAAGTTCAGGATCTAATTCTTCATTCTCATCTATCTCTTCATATTTAGAATCATCATAAGGATCAGTAAAAATCTCATCTTCCTCATTTAGTTCTTTAAATGGAGGAAGTATCTCATCCTCAAGTTCATCATTTTTTTCTTCAGATGATTCATCATAAGATGCATATGCATTCTCATCTTCAATATCATTTATTTTTTCCTGATCATTTTCTAAGAAATCATCATCTTCAATTTCCTTATTAAAATAATCGTCATCCTCATCTTCCTCATCTTCTTCATCCTCGTCTTCTTCAACTTCAGAATAAATAGATGTGGTCTTTAAAGAAACGAATTCAGTGCGTTCAGTTATAATAGGTTCTACTTCTTCTTTTTCTATTTGAACTTCATTTTCTTCTAAATTGGAAATAGGATTGGATAGATTTAAATTCTCTTCAGCATTTGAATCAGAATTAAAATCATCTAAAATCAGACCATCTAATTTTTCTAATTCTTCTACATCTGCCATTGCTGAAGCTTCTTCTACATCTATTTCAGCTGTTCTTAATGCCTCTTCATAAGAAAACTCATCAATACTTTCTTCATCTGTTGAATTTTCTTCTAAGATAACTGCTTCTTTAATGGGCTCATCTTCTATAGTATCTATCTTATTTTCTTCAATTTCAGGCGTAGTTTCCTCTAAGATTTTATCTTCAATAGAACTAACATTATTTTCTTCTATTGTTTCTTTAATTGGTGCAACTTCTTCTATAACAGTTTCTGTAATCGCATGAGATTCTTGTGTAGGATTAGCTTCTTTGATTGAATTGTTTTGCTGTAAATTTAGATAATCCTCTATTTTCTTTAATATTTTATCATAGAGTTCTTGTTCTGTAGTACTTGCTAAATCATCTGATTGGTCTAACGTGATTTTTTTTTTTGCTGTACAGAAGAAGATTTTTTTGGTTGAGGTTTAACATCAATTCCATAGCGAATTGCCATCTGTGCTGTTTCTTCATCAATGTTTAAGTAAGGTAAAAGTTTCTTGATGATTTCTGAAATCATATCATCCTTTGTAGGACGTTTTTTAGGAGTTTCAATAATTAAATCCTCCATATCTTCTACAATCTTTTTATCATCTTCTTCTAAATAAATTACTTTTTTTGCTTTACCACGTTTAAAATTATCAACAACATCTAAATCAACTCTAAATTTTAAAGGTTCAGTAAAAGAAAAACCTAATATATTTGGTGCTTGAATTGTAGGGAACTTTGCTTGTTTAATCATGAACATTAACAAATGAATAAGTTCATCTTTCTTCATGCTTGATGAAATTCCTAAATTCTGCAATTGACAAAACGTATTGAGTTGGACGATTGTCATATCTTTCAATTCTCGTTGTAATACAAGAGTAAGCTTTCTTCTTGCTTTCATCATTTCTCTTACATATTGAAGCAAATCATCCTTTTTTAAACGTACAGGAATATCAAATCCATATTTTTTTCCTAATGTACGAATCTCTTCTTGAGAAAAAGCTGTATTTAGTAGTTCTTCAAATTTTGCAATAGGATATGCATCAAATTCCTTAGCAACATCTAAAGTAACCTCTGAAAGACATTTTGAATAATGAACAAAGGTCACTAATGGATTTTTTTTCATATTAAGAAGCTGA
>JAIDKZ010000007.1 GCA_029051735.1 Anaeroplasmataceae bacterium
TTTTTATATTAAATAATATAAATGAAATTGAAAATGGATATAACTTATGTTGCTTTTTTTCTTATTTTATAGTAAAATAAACTAGTATCGTTATGATAGCGTTTACAAGGAGGAATTTAAATGAAAAAGAAAATAATATTTGGATTATTAAGTTTTTTTCTTATCTTTTCCTTATTAGGATGTAAGAAAGATAAGGATCCAGATAAAAACCCACCAGATGATGACAATCCACCAATTGTCGATCCAGAAAAGCCAGAATATCCATTTACCAATTTAGATGATGGAAAAGCTAAAACGGCTAGAAATTTAAGGATTTATGATCATGGTAATGATACAATTTATTTTGGTGATACTTTTACTGCTGAAGGATATGAAGTATTCATGCAATTTGAAGAAACTGAACTTATGCTTGAGGGTGGTTCTCAATATTCTCTTTATAAATTAGAGACTTTTACTATTGATGATTCAAAAGTAAATTATTATAAAGAAGGAACTTATACTGTCAATATTACAGGACGTGTTCGTGAGGTTGCATTTACTTCTACTATTTTTATTAATGTGAAAGCAGATCGTTATGAAAGTTTAGGTGTAAAGCATTTAATGGGAATCAAATGTAATTCATACATGACAGTTCCTGTTGGATCTACAAAGGATGCTGTTACCCCTGATGGAGTATATCTTATATATACAGAAAATAAATATGAAAATAACGAATTAGTCTTAATTGAAGAAAGAATACGTAGCGGTTATACAGTTACAGGATTAGATGATATTGATTTTTCTAAGGCTGGAAAATATCCTGTTTACGTTAGTTTCAGTGAAACTTATGGGGAAGTAAAAATTGAAGTGAAAACATTCTTCACTTTAACTATAGAATAAGGAGGGAAAGAACAATGAAATTTACAAAAAAATTAATTACAACACTTTCTTGTGTTGGACTTGGAATTGCCGCTTTCTCTGCTTTAGGTATTAATGCAAGCGCAGAGGAGTCTATTATTTATGTAAGTCCTACTGGGTCAAATTCAAACACTGGTACTGAAGATTCACCAAAACCATTGGTTTCTTCTTTAGTATCTGCACAACCTGGTCAAACCATTATATTAAAAGAAGGCGTATATGAAATTGCATCTCGTATTAACGCTTCTAATAGTGGAACGAATAAAAATAGAATTACTGTAAAAGCCGAATCTGAAAGTGCTACTGTTGTTTTAGATTTCAGTCAAATGCCATTTAATAGTGCTAACCGTGGTATTCAGTTGACAGGTAGCTACTGGTATTTTTATAACATCGAAATCACTGGTGCTGGTGATAATGGTATGTATATTGCTGGTTCAAATAACATAGTTGAAAACTGTAGATTCTATAAAAATAGTGATACTGGATTACAGTTAGGTAGAGGTGGGGCTGACCAATCTAATATCAGTCAATGGCCAAGCAACAACCTTATTAAAAACTGTACTTCTTATTACAATTACGATGTGGAAACCTTAGGAGAAAATGCTGATGGGTTTGCTGCTAAACTTACTGTTGGATATGGAAATGTATTTGATGGATGCATTGCATATCGTAATTCAGATGATGGATGGGATTTATTCGCAAAAGCAGATAGCGGAAATATTGGTACTGTAATGCTTTATAACTGCTTCTCTTTTGAAAATGGATTCTTACCTGAATCTTATGAAACGAATCAAGGAAATATGACATTCAACACAACCAATGGAGATGGAATTGGATTTAAACTTGGTGGTGGAGTAATGAGCGGTGATGTTATTGTTGAAAACTGTGTTGCTTTTAATAACAAGCTTCATGGATTCTCTGATAACTCTAACCCAGGTTTTATAAAAATGAAAAACTGTACAGCTGTTAATAACTGTATAGGATTAAACGAAGATGGAACTGTTAAAGCTAGAGGTATTGATACAGAAACCCAAAACAAATCTAACAATTTTGATATGGCTAGAGATACAAACAGCTACAATTCTTATTATGGTCTTCTTTCATTCATTGATAACCAAGCTGATTTTAAAGATGAAGGTGACAATTCCTATAATGAAGATGCATTTAGAGGAAGCACAGCTTATTCAATTTTCCAAACTTCTTATGACAAAGTAAACAAAAAAGAAATTTATTTACAATGTGGTCCTTATCAAGATGCAAGTGTATATAAAGGGGATTCTTTACCTGCATTGACTGAAGAATATACTGGTTTAACAAGTGATATCTTTGTTTCTATGGATAGTATAAACGCTATTGGAGATAAAATGAAACAAATCCATACTTTATTTAGAAATGAAGATCATTCTATTCAGTTAGGAAATTTATTAAAATTAAAAGATGAAAACTTAAAAACTTTTGCTGAAGGAAATCCAATTGGAGCAGATCTAACAAAAACTTCTTGGAATGACTATAATCATTTTAGTTTTAGTGATATTGTAGAAATTGATGATGCAAATGAATTGGCAGTTAAAAATGCATATGATGCAGTATTCCCTGTTACAAATGTGGATGCTGTATATCAAAATATGAAACTTCCTGTATTTGTAAATAAATGCGATGTTAACTGGAAATCTTCAAATGAAGAAATTATAAGAATTGATAAAAATGAATATATTTCTTTATCTTCTTCTGTTTATTGTTGGGGCTATGTTTCTAGTCCAAAGGAAGACACCAAAGTAACCTTAACTGCAACTATATCTAGAGGTGGAAAATCTTTAGAAAAAACTTTTGAATTAATCGTAAAAAGCAAGGAATCTAAATTAGGTAATTTAGTAAGTTCAGATGATAAAGACACTTACATAGTTGAACGTTATCAAAACTTTAGAGCACCAATTATTACTGTTACAGATGCTTCTTCTCATGATGGTTCTCCTTTAAATCCTAGTCTTTATGATTTAGATGTAACCTATGAATGGGCAGAAAGTAAAGATGGCAACTATATTAAAGTTGATAATCTATATACCTCTGTTCCTGGCGTATTTAAAGTTACAAGTACTGCAACATTAAAATCAGATACTGCACAAACTTCTAGTTATACATACTATATATTTATTGGAAAAGATGATTGTGAAATTGACTTTGTAGGTGGAATTAATAACTTCAATATTAACGCAACAGGATTTAACATTGCTGGTAACTTATCTAATATAACTGGTAGAATTTATGCTGTTGTAGTAGATAAAGGTGTTTCATTATTTAAACCAGAGGATGTTGTAAATCATCCAAATGTACAAGTTGCAACAATAAGTTCTGATTCTATCAGCGTTACATTTACTGCAGATAATGGAAAACAAGATGGATATAAAGTATATTATGTTATTGGAGATAAAGTAGGTAGACATTACTCAAGTCTTTATACAAAAACAATCAATGCTGAGTCAATCACTACACAGCAGCAATTCTATGATTTAACTCAAGGTATTACTCCTTCAAATAATTTAACGATTTATAATCTTCAAAATGATTTAGATTTCAAAGATTTTGAATGGAAAGAAGCTGCTGATCCTAAAGCATTTACAGGAGCATTCAATGGAAATGGATATGAAATTTCTAACATAACTGTTGTAACTTCTATCCAAAAACAAGGAAATGTTTTCTATAAACTTGAAAATGGTACAATTATGAATGTAAAGTTCTCAAATATATCTATAACTAACCATACTTCTAATGCAAAATTAGTTGGTGTTGTGGGTGCTATGAATGGTGGATATATTTCTGACATTGATTTAAATAATGTTTCTGTAGTTGCAACAAGCAAATCTTCTACTTGTGTTGGTGGTTTAGTTGGTCAAGTAATTGGTGGTGTTAACTATATTGATCACATCGTTTTACAAAATGATGAAAATCAAGTGATTACAGCAGGTAACAAATACATTGGTGGTATTGTTGGTAATGCTCAAATGGACTCTGGTATGGCTCAATTAAAATTATATGTGTCTTATTGTGTGGTTCGTGCAAATTTAGGTGATGAAACAAACGGCGGATGTGTTGCAGGTATTGTAGGTCGTATTAAAAATGACTCTGCTGTATACTATATGGATGTAAACAATTGCTACTATCAAGGTTTGATTTCAACCAATGGTAACTATAATGGAGGTATTGTAGGTAGCATTGAAGGTGGTGCTGGTTTATATAACATTAGCCAAAACGTTGCAGATGTAGTATTCTTATATTTAAAGGAAGGTTCAAATAAATTAGATGCAAAAGACATTGCTACCCAATTAATAGATAACCCTGATCTTGAATATCAAGCATATGCTCATAAGAACTGTAATCCAATTTGTGGTCGTGCAACAACAATTTACTCTGATGTATTAGGTAATAGAAATGTTGGTTCATGGGCTGAATACTATTCTAAAGTTATTCAATCTACTTCTATGTATTTTGCAAGTGGTCCAGATATTGTTCTTACAAAAGATTATTTAGAATCTCACACAGAATGGGATTTTGAAAAAGATTGGTCAATTGACGATAAAGGATTTATCTCTCTTAAATAATATCAAAACAGCTCTGTAATGCTTTATATCATTATAGAGCTGTTTTATTTGACTTTTAATTTTATTATGAATATAATTCATATAGAAAGTGGTGAAATGATGAAACCTAATTATATAACGAAAAATGCAAAAATTTATTTAATTGCTCCTTCTTTTGGCTGCACAACTTCCCCATATGAGGAACGTTTAAAAAAAGCAATTCCTCAATTAGAATCTAAAGGACATATAATTACGATTGGACCAAATTGTTTTAAATCAGAAGGTCTTTGTGCATCTAACACAAAAGAACTTAGAGCCAAAGAGTTTATGGATGCATATGAAAGCGATGCTGATGTTATTCTTTCTGTAGGCGGCGGAGAGATGATGTGTGAAATATTAGATTATATTGATTTTGAAAAAATTAAAAATTTACCTCCAAAGTGGTTTGTTGGCTTTTCTGATAATACCAATTTAACTTTTACCTTAACAACATTATGCAATATTGAAACCATTTATGGCTGTTGTGCAGGGGCATTTCATTTTAAAAAATTGACCTATGATGCATTAGACACTTATTCTATGTTACAAGGAAAGCTTGATTTTAAAGGATATCCAAAATATGAATCTATATCCAATAAAGAAGATCCCTTTAGCAATTATAATTTAGATACAAAAAAGACCATAACTGCTATAAATTATGATTCTTCCTTCAGTGGTGTAATTTTAGGTGGAAATTTAGATATTCTTCAACTTCTATGTGGTACACCTTATGATAAAGTCAAGGAATATACACTTTCTCATAAAGAGGGTATTATCTTTTATCTAGAAGCATGTGATTTATCTGTATTAGGTATCAAAAGAGCTTTACTTCAATTAAAAAGAGCAGGATGGTTTCAAAATATAAAAGGTTTCTTAATTGGAAGACCTTTATGTATTAGAACAGAATGTTTAGGAATAAATCATTTGAATGCGGTAACAGATATCTTAAACGATTTTCATGTTCCTATTCTTTTAGATATTGATTTAGGGCATTTAGCTCCATCATTACCTTTTCGTAATGGAGCTTATGCTACAGTAGAATTTAAAAATAAAAATATATACATTCACTATAAAGAATAATAAATTAGAAAAAAAATTATATCCAAAAGAACATATGTTCTTTTGGATTTTTTTAACAAAGGTTTTTTATCTTTTCATTTTCACTTTATATTCTTTTGTACCTTCTTCTAACAATCGTTTTTGTGTTAATGAAAAACCATGACGCTGATAAAAACGAATTGCACCAATATTTTTTTCTAATACAAATAAATAGCTTACATGAAACATTTGTATTGCAAATTCAATTAATTTTGTTCCAATACTCATATTTTGAAAGAAAGGATCAACATATAACTCTACAACTTCTTTACCTTTGATGTGAATCATTCCCTTCACAAATTCATCATCAAATACCCAGATATTATTTAATTTTTCAGGTTGAAGGATATAATCCTGTGCCAAAGGATAGACCTGCATTTCACCAAAAGAAATTTTGTCATTGTGAAAGATTTTTCTATAATTCATTCTTTTAGTAAAAATCAATATTTCTGCTATCCTTGAAGAATCTCGTATATCCGCTTTTCTAATATTGTCCATAGGCTTCTTTCTCCAATAAAATTCATTAACAAATATAACTCATTGTAGCATAGTTTTCAATAAAACTCAAATTATACAAAAGATATGTGGTTGCATTAAAAATTTTTATAAAAGAAGAATTTATATAGTAATCAAATATAAAGAAATGAACTCCTAAAATTAGGAGTTCATTTCTTATACACTTAAAATTTTTTGAATTGCATCTTCAGTAAACTGGTTTTTATAGAGTTCAAAATAATACCCTTTTTTAGAAAGTAATTCATGATGCTTTCCACTTTCTACTACTTCTCCATCCTTCATTACCAATATAACATCCGCATTGACTACAGTGGATAATCTATGGGCAATCATAAATGTAGTTCGACCTTTCATTACCACATCCACAGCCTTTTGAATCATACTCTCTGTTTGTGTATCAATTGAAGAGGTTGCCTCATCTAATACTAATATTTTAGGATCAGCTACAATAGCTCTAGCAAAACTAATCAATTGACGTTCTCCAACAGAAAGCTTAGAACCACTTTCTCCAACTAATGCATTATAACCATCATCTAATTTAGCAATAAATTCATCTGCAGCTACCACTCTTAAAGCCTCTTTTATTTCCTCATCTGTGGCATCTAATTTTCCATAACGAACATTATCCATTATAGTTCCACTAAATAATTGTGGAGCTTGCAAAACATATCCAATGTTAGAATGTAACCATGTTATACTTCGGTCCTTATAGCTATGTCCATCAATTAGAATATCTCCACTAGTTGGTTCATAAAAACGACAAATTAAATTTACAATTGTAGATTTTCCACTTCCTGTATGTCCTACGAGTGCTACACTTGATCCTGCTGGAATATGCAAATTAAAATTTTTTAATACGGTTTCTCCTTTTGCATATTTGAATGTTACATCTTTAAATTCAACCTCTCCAATTAGGGGTTCAAAATTTTCATACTTTGGTTCAAATATGGTTCCATATTTTTCTACTACATCAGGACGATCCTCTATTTCTGGTTTTTCTTCAATTAAGGAAATAATACGTTCAGCTGAAGCTTGCGCTTGCTGAAAATCACCAATTACTCTTGCTACTGCAATGATTGGATCAAAAAATTTGATTGTATAGTCAATGAATAAATAAAGAACTGAAACACTTAACACTTCATTTAAAACCATATTACCACCAAAATAAAGCGTAGTTCCTACACCAACATAACAAAGAATAAAAGTAACTGGACCAAATATAGCTGAAAAGAATACAGCTCTTAAAGATGCTTTTTTATAATCTAACGCTTTACTTTTAAATTCCAATGAATTTTTCTCTTCTATCACTAAGCTCTTAGAAGCCTTAGCCCCCATAAATCCTTCATTATATGCAGCTGTAATTTTAGAATTATATTTTCTTGCATCACGATAACTAGCAAGCATTTTTCTTCTAATAATAATAGTAAGTAAAATCATAATTGGTAACAGAATTAAAACAATTAAGGATAATTTTGGATCTACTACAAGTAATACACCTAAAATACCAATCATAGATAGCATTCCCCATAGCAAGTCTACAATTCCCCATGAAATGATTTCACTTAGTTTTCTAGAGTCAGAAGTTACTCTAGCCATAATCCATCCTTGTGCAGTTTTATCAAAATAGCTAAAAGGTAATTTTTGTAAATTTAAATAAGCTTCTTTTCTAAGTTCATATGAAGTTTCTATTTCAACCTTACCTGCAAAAAACAGAAAAGAAAATACACAAACTCCATAAGCTATACTCACTCCAATATAACCAAGTACCATTGCCCATATCATTTGAAAACGATTTGGATCCTGGCTTTTAAAGAAATGCTCTATAGCAAAAGAATTCAACAAAGGATAACAGACATCCAGTACTGCTAAAAATATAACTGATATTAATAAACCTGTGACAAGTTTTTTATGTTGTAAAACAGTTTTAAAGATTTTTTTCCATGGTCCTTTATTCTTTGATTTATAATCCATATCATTTAATTCTTCTGTCTCATAATCGTATTCTTCCATCCTATTTTCCCTCCTTTAACACTTGACTAAATTCTTCTTCTAATTCTCCTTGAATTCCCCATAACTCCTTATATAATCCAACCTGATTTACAAGTTCTTCATGCTTTCCTATTTGAGCAACTTTACCATTTTCAAGTACAATAATCACATCTGCTTCCTTTGCAGTAGTAGAACGATGCGTAATGATTATCATAGTTTTGTCTTTACTTTTTTCTTTTAAAGCCTTACGAATCATTAAATCAGTTTTTGTATCTAAAGCAGATAATGAATCATCAAATATAATAACATTAGAATCATTGACTAACATTCTTGCAATCGCAACTCTTTGCTTTTGTCCACCTGATAAAGTTGTTCCTTTTTCACCAACAATAGTTTTATATCCTTTATCAAATTTCATTACTTCTTGATGAATATAAGCCATTTTCGCAGCCTCATATATTCTTTCAGTAGGTAAAGAACTATCAGATATTGCAATATTATCATAAACTGTTTTAGAAAATAAGAATGGATCTTGTAAAACCATTTTAATATTCTTACGTAAATGCTTCTTTTCAATATTTTTTATAGATACTCCATCAATCAAGATATCCCCAGAATCAATTTCAAGCATTCTCGTCAGTAAATTACAAATTGTAGACTTTCCACTTCCTGTTTTACCTACAATGGCTACAGTCTGTCCTGCTTTTATTTGAAAAGATATGTCATTTAATAAATGCTTTGTATCATCATCAAATTTAAAAGCAACATTTTTAAATTCAATATTTCCAAGAATTGTAGGCTTTTCAGTTCCATTAATTTCATATTCTACTGGTTCGGATAACATTTCATCAATTCGGTTTGCTGCTACACTTGCTTTACCAAATGAAGCAATAATTCTTCCTAAACCACGCATTGGCCATATTAGCATTCCCATAAGCAATAAAGCAGCAACAATGTCAGCTGCATTCAATATGCCATCTCTTGCAAGGAAAATACCAACACTCATTGTAAGTGCATATTGAAGAAAAACAATGAAATCACTAATACCCCAAAAGACAGCCATAACCGTATTAAACTTTCCATTTTTCTTTGTGTAATCCTTATTAGCCTTATCCATTTTTTCAAATTCATATTTTTCATTTGAAAAAGCTCGCACTACTCTAGAACTATTCACATTTTCTTGAATAATTGTTGTCATTTTACTTTCTGACTTTTCAATTTTTTGAAAAGCTTTATTACAATATCTAAAATAAATGATAGATGAAATTGCTGTAAATGGAACACTAATAAGACTTACCCACATCAAAGTAGGCGATATACGAAATACACGATATGCCCCTATAAAAACTGTAACAAATATATCAATTAATCCAGGTATCTGACTTGATATAAACGTAGATGTTTGATCAACATCAGATGTTGATCTTTGAATTAAATCACCAATATCTGAATGATTATGATAGGAAAAAGATAAATCCATAACATGATCATATATTTTTGTTCTCATATCAAATCCAATATAATGAGATAAAGCCCCTTGAAAATAATTATCCATAAACCGCATTACAGAACGAACTGCTTGTAAAACAATCATACTTGCTCCTACAATTAACAAACAAGTGATTGTATCATCTATTCCATCATACCATTTCAACAAAAATCCAGGCAAATCCGCACCACTGCCTGATGCATATCCTAATCGCCCAAATACATATTGAACAAACAAAGGTAAGTATGCATATAGCCACTGCAAGATGGTAGATAGAAAGACAATGAATAGGATTAACCATACATATTTCCTACTCCATTGCCATATTTTTTTTATTCCCTTCATAAATTTCCCCTCCTAAACAAACGAAAAAGAGCCTTGCCGGCTCTTAAAGTAAACTAATCTAATGGAATGCGATTTGTATCTTTTTCTGCACTAACCACTATTGAAGTATCTATATTACTTACAAATGGTATATTCAGAAGTTTGTCAAAAATAAAACTACGATAATAATCAAAACTTTTCGCTACAATTTTTAACAAAAATGCAGCATCTCCTGTAATCGTATAACATTCAACAATTTCTGGTATATTATTTGCTTGTTCAATAAAAGCGGTGGTCGCTTCTTTATTGAGTGGCGAAATATATACTTTAGCAAAACAAGTTATTTCAAATCCTAAAAGTTTTTCATCTACAACAACGGTAAACTGTTTTAAAAGCTTTTGTTCCCTTAAATTTTTTACTCTAAGTAAACATGAAGATGGGGCAAGACCAATCTTCTTTGATAAATCAATATTACTAATTGAAGAATCCTGTTGAAGTAATTCCACAATCTTTTTATCATATTCATCTAAATGTATTTTATTCATTTTACCACTCCTTTCTCTAAACCAATCAACATTATAACACCAAACCAGTTTTTTGTAAAGAAAATTCGGTAAAATATTTTGTTTTCATTATTTTATTCAGTAATTGAACAAAGCACTAGAATTATTTGAACAAAAATTCGGCAGTTTACCAATAACATATTTAAAATTTTTGATAAGAAATAAATTTTGTATTGGCTGGACATAATCGCTTCAACAAAGGAAAGAAAACAGTATCTTTTCTTATAGTAGCAATTAAAGTTATATTCAAATTTTTGTTTAAAAAACTAGTTAAAAACTCTTCTATTTCAAAACTCGCAATAGAAGAAAATTTTTTTAAAGCTAAAAGATCTGTTGTAAAAAAATCATACACTATAATATAAACTGTTCCACATACGGTTATTAAATCTATGGATAAACGAATCTCATTAAATTTAGAAGACATTTCCTCAAATGCATGAGAAATTTTTGTAGTATAATCTAAATTTAAAAATTCTAAAAATTTATGATATAAATTATCCACATTACGATCTGAAATTTCTATATTCTTATTAAAGAAATAATCACATATTTCTTCTCTAGATTTATGCTTTTCTTTCATTTTATCAATCATACAAACAATTTTTGCAGAATAGGAATATCCTTTAAAACTTAGCTTATTTGCCGTTTGAGAAACATATACTTGATGCGTATTACACTTTGGACAAGTATAGGCAAGATTTTTAATACGAATTCTTTTCCCATTAGAAAAATAAACTAATTTATTGGATATAGCATAACAATAAACTAATTTTGTTTTACAAAAAGGACAATCCATAATTTCTGGTTTGTATATTTTACTGATTTCACTCATTTTTTTTCCTCTGCATAATCAATCCAGCACTGCCTAGCATTCCCGCATCATTTAAAAGTGAAGCAGCTTCTATATGAACTTTTTTTACAGCATAATGAGCTAAATCTTGATAATGTCTTCTAATGATATCAATAAGAAAATCTCCTGCTTTAGAAACACCACCACCAATGTAAAACACTTCTACATCAACTGTGATAGATAATATAGAAATACATTTAGCAATATAATAACCCACTTTATTTACAACAAATAATGCAAGAGGATCGTCCTTCTTTGCAAAATCAAAAACATCTTTAGCAGAAAATTTTTCTGGCAAAGAAGTTTTAAAATCTTTATAATGATAATTAGCTAAACGTACTACTCCTGTTGCTGAAGCTACAGTTTCAAGACATCCTTTTAATCCACAGGAACAAGAAAAATTATAATCCTCAGCAATAAGCATATGTCCAATTTCTCCTGCAGCGCCATGTGTACCTTCTAAAACTTTCCCATCCAATACGATGCCTCCGCCAACACCCGTTCCTAAAGTTATCATACAAGCATTATTGTATTCTTTATGATACAGCATTTCTCCTAATGCAGCTACATTCGCATCATTCTGAGCTAGAATTAAAGTATTAGGAAAATATTTTTTTACCTCTTTTTCTAAGTCAATATTTTGAACTCCAATATTAGGCAAATTATAAATATAATTTTTAATTACATTCCCTGGTAATCCAAACCCAATTCCTTCTAAAGAATTTGATTTATGTTCAGTCATATAATCTTTTAAAAAAAGACATGTATCCTTTATAAAAGAATCTTTTTTTGTAGGAATCTCAAATTTATCTATAATCTTGTTGTTTTCAACTACACCAATTTTAATTGTTGTTCCCCCAACATCTACTCCAAAAATCATTGTTCAACTCCTATAATCTTTAAAAG
>JAIDKZ010000070.1:0-2622 GCA_029051735.1 Anaeroplasmataceae bacterium
TTATGGAAGAGGTTAGTAACTATATAAAAACTTTAATGGCAGAGGATTTAAAAGAAGGAAGAGTAAAGGAAATCATTACTCGGTTTCCACCTGAACCTAATGCTTATTTGCATATTGGACATGCACGTGCTATTATAACCAATTTTGAATCTGCAAAGGCATTTGGTGGAAAAACAAATTTACGTCTTGATGATACAAATCCCACAAAGGAAGATAGCGAATATGTAGATGCAATACAAGAAGATTTGAAATGGTTAGGTTATACACCAAATCAAGTTTTCTTTGGAAGTGATTATTTTGAAGCTACATATGAAAAAGCAGTATTATTGATAAAAAAGGGTTTGGCATATGTAGATGACTTATCTCAAGAAGAAGCATCAAAATATCGTGGAACCTTAACAGAACCAGGAAAAAATTCTCCATATCGGGATCGTAGTATAGAGGAAAATTTAGATTTGTTTGCAAGGATGCGTGCTGGTGAATTTAAGGATGGAGAAAAGACACTTCGTGCTAAGATTGATATGGCAAGTCCAAATATAAACATGCGTGATCCGATTTTATATCGAATTATTCATACACATCATCATCGTCAAAAAGATAAGTGGTGCATCTATCCAATGTATGATTTTGCTCATCCATTACAAGATAGTTTTGAGGGAATTACACATTCTTGTTGTTCCTTAGAATTTGACAACCATCGTGTTTTATATGACTGGGTTTTGGCAAATACAGATGTTGAACATATTTCGCATCAATATGAGTTTGGACGTTTGAATATTACAGGAATGATAATGTCTAAACGCTATTTAAAAACGCTTGTTGATACAAAAAAGGTAAGTGGATATGATGATCCAAGAATGCCTACCTTAGTTGGTTTAAAACGTCGTGGATTTACTCCAAATGCAATTAAGAATTTTATATTATCTACTGGATTATCTAGAGTGAATTCAACTGTTGAGTATCATGCATTAGAAGAGGCTTTAAGGGATGATTTAAAGATGAAAGCATTAAGACCATCTGCAGTAATTAATCCTGTGCTAGTCCAAATTGATAATTATCCTGAAGATCAAGTTGAATATATGGATTGTCCTAATAATACAGAAAACGAAGAACTTGGTTCTAGAAAGATTGCTTTTGGTAGATATGTATATATTGAACGAGATGATTTCATAGAGGAAAAACCAAACAAAAAATGGAAGAGGTTGGCTTTAGGTGTAGAGGTGCGATTGATGCATGCCTATTTTATTACAGCTACTTCTGTAGAAAAGGATCAAGATGGAAACATTACTTTAATTCACGCTACTTATGACCCTGCAACACGTTCTGGTTCAGGATTTAATGAGCGAAAGCCAAATGGTAATATTCATTTTGTTGAAAAGTCTACTGCAATTCCTGCAACTTTTAGATTATTTGATGCGCTATTCTTGCCTGAAACAGAAGAAACAAAAAATATGGATTTTATGGAAAGATTAAATCCAAATTCATTATCTATTTCTAAAGGATATGTGGAAGCATCATTAAAGGGAACAAAACCATTAGACCATTTCCAGTTTGTAAGGAATGGTTATTATACAACGGATAAAGATAGCACAGAAAACGAACTTGTATTTAATTGTACAGTAAGTTTGAAGTCTTCATTTAAATTATAAAAAGTAGGGACTGCTTCGCAGCCCCAATTTTTAAGAAATAAGGAGAAAAATTTATGTTAAAGACTATAAATTTAGGTTTACAATATGGGTCAAGAAAACTTTTTGAGCATGTTGATATTACTTTTACAAAAGGGAACTGCTATGGTATCATTGGTGCTAATGGAGCTGGTAAATCTACATTTCTAAAATTATTATCTGGGGAAATTGAGTCCACTACAGGAGAGGTTATATTAGATAAAAATGAAAGAATGTCTGTCCTTAAGCAGGATCAAAATGCTTATAATGATAAGACAGTATTAGATACTGTATTATTGGGACATCCTCGATTGATTGAAATTAAGGAACAGAAGGATGCTTTATATTCTAAAGAGGATTTCTCTGAGGAGGATGGTATTTTAGCTGCTGAGTTAGAAGGAGAATTTGCTGAGCTTGGTGGATGGGAGGCAGAAACTGATGCAGCAACATTATTAAATGGTATTGGAGTAGATGAATCTTTTCATTACACATTAATGGGGGATTTAGATGCCAAATTAAAGATAAAAGTTTTATTGGCTCAAGCTTTATTTGGAAACCCTGATATCCTTTTATTAGATGAGCCTACAAATAATTTAGATTATAAGTCTACTCGTTGGTTAGAAAACTTTTTATTGAATTTTGAAAATACAGTTTTAATTGTATCTCACGATCGTCACTTTTTAAATAATGTTTGTACTCATATTTGTGATGTTGATTTTGGAAAGATAAAATTATATGTAGGAAATTATGAATTTTGGTATGAATCTAGTCAGCTTGCTTTACAACAGGCAAAGGATCAAAATAAGAAGAGTGAGCAGAAAGTAAAGGAACTTCAAGAGTTTATAGCTAGATTCTCAGCCAATAAATCAAAATCTCGTCAGGCAACATCTCGTAAGAAACTTTTAGAAAAGATTAAAATAGAAGATATAGAGCCTTCTTCAAGAAGATATCCATATAT
>JAIDKZ010000070.1:2632-5453 GCA_029051735.1 Anaeroplasmataceae bacterium
GTGAAGTTGGAAATGATATTTTATTTGTAGAAAATTTATCTAAACCAGGTGTATTTAAAAATTTAACATTTAGTGTTAACAAAAATGATAAAATTGCTTTCTTAGCTGAAAATTCTGTCATCATCACATCTTTGTTTAATATTTTAGCAGGCAAGGATACAAATTATACAGGAAAATTTAAATGGGGAATTACGACATCTACAGGATTCTTGCCACAAGAAAACAAAGAATACTTTAATAAGGAATTATCTTTAGTAGATTGGTTAAGACAATATTCTAAAGAAGATCAAACAGAGAGTTTTATTCGTGGTTGGTTAGGTAGAATGTTATTTAGTGGAGAGGAATCCTTAAAAAAGTGTAATGTATTATCAGGTGGAGAAAAGGTTAGATGTATGTTTGCTAAACTTATGCTTGAATCACCAAATGTTTTAGTATTAGAGGACCCAACAAATCATTTAGATTTGGAATCTATAACTGCTTTGAATGAAGGGATGACATCTTATAAAGGAAATATTTTATTTTCTAGTCATGATGCAGAACTATTAGAAACAGTAGCTAATCGAATTATATCTTTTGAAAAAGATGGCACGATTATAGATAAGATGATTTCTTATGAAGAATTTTTAGATTCTAAGGAATAAAACATAAATGATGTATATTTTAATAGTAAATTGATAGATAAGGAGGAAGAACATATGCTAGAGGGATTAAATGAACAACAACTTGAGGCTGTAACAACTATAGATGGACCTGTAATGGTTATGGCTGGTGCTGGATCTGGAAAAACAAGAGTTTTGACAGAACGAATCGCTTATATATTAGAACAAGGAATTTCACCTTATCATGTTTTAGCAGTAACATTTACGAATAAAGCGGCAAATGAAATGAAACAGCGTATAGCTAAAATGATTGATATAGATACAAAGTATATGTGGATTTCTACATTTCATAGTTTTTGTTCTCGACTTTTAAGATTAGAAGTGGATTATGCTCTTCCTCCTTATAATCATAATTTTTTAATATTAGATGAAGAAGATTCATTAAAGGTGGTAAAAGAGATTTTAAAAGCTGAGGAAATAGAGGAGATTAAACCAAAACGTATTAAAGATTTAATATCAAAAACTAAAAATTTCCCTAACTATAAGGTTGGTGACCCTCATCTTGCAGATATTTTTACACGAGTTTATCATAAATACAATTCCTATTTAATGGAAAACAATATGCTTGATTTTGATGACTTAATTATTAAAACAATTGAATTATTTAAAAAGAACACAGATATTTTAAATAAGTATCAAGAAAAGTTTCAGTATATTTTGGTAGATGAATTTCAAGATACAAATGATTTGCAATATAAATTGATTTTTATGCTTGCGAGTAGATATCATAATCTATTTGTTGTAGGAGATGACTTTCAATCAATTTATTCTTTTCGAGGAGCTCAGATTGAAAATATAGAAAGATTTAGAAAAGATTTTAAAGAAAATAAGTTAATTCTATTAGAAGAAAACTATCGTTCAACTAAACAAATATTAAACTTAGCAAATGTAATTATTGACCATAATCCTAATCAAATCAAGAAGGTAATGTTTTCTAAGAAATTAGAAGGACAGTTGCCCTTTTACTATCAAGCTTCTAGTGGTAAGCAAGAAGCACAATATGTAGTAGATAATATCAAAAAATTTCATATATCAGGGGATGCATATTCAGATTTTGCTATTATATATCGTACCAACTCTATATCTCGTGTATTTGAAGATACTCTTATTAAGTATCAGATTCCTTATAAAATTTATGGTGGTTTTTCCTTCTTTGCTCGTAAAGAGATAAAGGATATGATTGCTTATATAAGAGTTATTTTGAATCCAGAAGATGATTTTTCTTTTAACAGAATAGTCAATGAACCAAAGCGTAAAATAGGTTCTGTGCTTTTAGAGCGATTGAATATGTTAGCAGTCAGCATGCACTTATCTTTATTTAATGCTATTCCTTATTTTGAAGGGACAGGGCTAGGGGCTAAGGCATTAAAGGAGTTTCATCAAATGATATGCTCTATAAAAGAACAAATCAATAATATACCATTAAAAAATTTGATTGATATTATTTTAGAGGAATCTGGTTATAAGGCTATGCTTTCTCTTGAAGATGATGATCATGAGCGTATTGGTAATATTTTTGAACTAAAAAATATTTTAAAGGAATTAGAACAAGAAGCTGTAGATAATATAGATGCACTTCGAAGCTTCTTGAATGATGTTTCGTTAAGAACAGATCAAGATGAACAAGAAGAAAAGGATTGTGTGATATTAACCACATATCATCAAGCAAAAGGACTTGAATTTAAAAATGTTTTTTTAGTAGCAATGGAAGAAGGGATATTCCCAAGCGAATATCATTTTGAAGATTTAGACATTGAAGAAGAAAGACGGATATGTTATGTTGGTATTACTAGAGCGAAAGAACGCTTATATGTGACAAATGCCATATCTAGAATGATGTATGGAAGAATTGAAAATACCATGCCATCTCGATTTATCAAAGAAATGGGGCAAACCCACTTAAAAAATATAACTGCAGAACTTTTTAAAAAGAGTGCATTTGACGATAAGAATAATTTTAAAGAAAAATTAACTCAATTGAAATCAACGGTTAAGACAGGTGAGGATCTTAATGTTGGAGATAAGGTGGAACATGCTGTTTTTGGAATTGGTATAATTGTTTCTGTGGGAAGTGATAACTCAGTTAAAATTGCTTTTCCTTCTCCAACTGGGATAAAAACTTTAATGAAGAATCATCCTTCTTACCATAAAATATATAAGGA
>JAIDKZ010000071.1 GCA_029051735.1 Anaeroplasmataceae bacterium
CTATTGTATTTTGGGCAAAAGGAACAAATAAAATTGTTGGATTTTTTAACCCTAGCATTTCAAAACATCTCATTTCAAGTTCAAAATCATTTAAATATTTTGTACTTCTTCCACCAATTAAAAGATAGCTTGCCATTTTTTAAATTCTCTTTCTGGCTTCTAACCGATAAATAGGTCCTAATTTTGACCATTTTTCTTCAAATTCTGTCATAATATTAAAAACTTCTAAATCTTTGTGTAAATCTAAAGATATATTTGATAAACTCCATGAATTTTCATTGAATGATTCTAATGAAAATTCAAATAACTTACGATTATCTGTTTTCTGAAAAACAGCACCATCATCCTTAAGAATTTTTTTATATTCCTCTAAAAAAGATTTGTAGGTTAATCTGCGCTTTGCGTGTGCTGTTTTAGGCCATGGATCAGAAAAATTAATATAAATTAAATCTACCTCTTGATCTGAAAATACTGTATTCAGTTCTTTTGCATCTAAAAGAATTAAACGCAAATTTTTTATTGTTTCATTCTCTATTTTTTCTAATGCCCTTAAAAGCACAGAATCATATTTCTCAATAGCAATGTAATTAATTTCAGGATGCAATTGCGCTAATTTAGAAATAAATTGTCCTTTTCCACAGCCGATTTCAATATGAATTGGATTCGAATTTTGAAATTCCTGCCGCCATTTGCCCTTTCTAGCTATTGCATCCATAATAAAATAATTTGAATTGGCTTGTAATTTAATTAAGGCATTTTTTACTTTACGTAATCGCATATCTTATTTGGTAAGCTCATATATTGCTTTTGCATAAACTTGAATCATTATTTTAAAATCATCCATAAGCATATACTCATTTGCAATATGGCAACCATCCTCTCTTCCTGGAAGCATTGGACCAAATGCAACAGCATTCTTTATAAACTTTGCATAAGTTCCGCCTCCAATTGTAATTGGTTTTGATTTAGTATCCTTTGTTATGTCTTGATATGCATGTAAAAGCGTAGAAACCAAAAATCCTTTTGGGTCTACATAATGATACCCACCAAAGCCTTCAATTTTAGCAGTTAAACCAACAGAATTTGTTGCTTGTTCTATACAAGATTTCATTTTTTCAAAATGAGATTCTCTTGGAACACGACAGTCTACTCCAACCCAAACTTTCCCATTCTTTATATTTATAATTCCAACATTGCTAGTTAATTCCTTCATTTCCTCATCATATAAATCATATCCCATCTTTTTTCCAAAGGGATCAAAAGTAAAATATGTAGTAAAAAATGAAGATAATTTTGTACTTTCTACTTCATCAAGAAATTGAAAAAGAATAAAGGCAGCATTCAATCCTTTTTCTGGAACCATAGCATGAGAGGCAATCCCATAAGCTACATAATCCTCACCAATAATTTCTCCTTTATAATTATTCTTTTTTAAAAATTCTTGATATTCTTTCTTATAATCTTTTTTTAGTTTCATGGTTGCTTTTGCAGGAACAACATTGAGTCTTGTTCCACAAATCATTTCATAAACAATTTCTTTATCATCTACGTTTCCTTCAATGACATATGTCATATGGGCCTTTTCTCCATAAATCAAAGGAAAATCTGCATCAGGAGAAAAGCCAAATTCTGGTAATTTATTCTCTTTAAAATAATGGGTTAGACATCTAGATCCACTTTCCTCATCACACCCCATGATTAATCGTATTTGCTTTTTTGGTTCAAATCCATTATCCTTTAGCATCTTCATCGCTATATATGCTGCAACAAGTGGACCTTTATCATCAATGGTTCCTCTTCCAAATAGTTTATCATTTTGAATAGTTAAAGTAAAAGGATCTGTATTCCAGTTCTGCCCTTCTACAGGAACAACATCCAAATGAGCAAGAATTCCTAAAGTTTCTTTTCCTTTTCCAAATTCAATATGACCAGCATAATTATGATCATTGAAAACCAAAAAGCCATCATGCTTTGCATAATCAAGCATAAAATGTAGGGCTTCCTTATTTTCCTTTCCAAATGGTGCATCACTTTTAGGATCATACTGATTCAAAACTGTTTCAAAAGAAACTAGCTTAGAAAGTAAAAACAAACCATCTTCTATGTATTTATCTAAATTAAAATTCATCTTCGTCCTCCAAAACAAAATAAATTATTACCAAAAAGATAATAATTTATTTTTATTTTATATTTCTTTTCCCAAATGTAAATCAAATAATTTATGGATTATAGCATCCATTGCCTCTTCTTCATCATGGCCACTTACTATAATCTCTATTTCTGCACCTTCATACAATCCTAGGGACATAACTCCCATAATTGATTTGAAATCAACTTCTTTTTTTAGCGCCTTTAAGGTAATTTCTGAATCATAATTTACAGCTAAATTTACCATTATCGTTGCTGTTCTTGCATGAAGTCCTGATTCATTTGTTATTCTAAAGTGTTTAATAATCATAGTTCTTCCTCATCAATCCTTATTTAATGACTTACAAATTATTTCTGAATCGTAAGAAAATAATAATTTTATTGTTTGATTGGTAATAAAAACTCCAGCTGTTGATATCTTCTTTAATTCTTCTAAACATACTTTTTCAAGATCTGCTACTTCAATGTTTACTCTTCCATTTATATTTTTCGCAGAAATAATATTTTCCTTATCACCAAGATTTTGTACTAAAGAATTCATAAAACTCTCATTAATTTTAATCCTAGGCTTTTTGTTTTTGAAAATTACAAAACAAAGGAAAAG
This sequence comes from Anaeroplasmataceae bacterium, assembly GCA_029051735.1. Lineage (GTDB taxonomy): Bacteria > Bacillota_I > Bacilli_A > Acholeplasmatales > Anaeroplasmataceae > Pelethenecus. The sequence continues at coordinate 2,753 of JAIDKZ010000071.1, forward strand.
AATAATTATTGCTACACCAACGATTGCACCTACAATTATCCCTATCAGCATCCCTGTTTGTATGAGAAAATTTACATTACACATTATTACTCACATCCTTATACACTATTATAATTTTTTTCTTTCATTTATTCAATCATTTTTGTTTAAAATCAACATTTGTCTTATGCATTTTTAGCTTCAGTATCATACTTATAGGATAGGGGGTGAATCAAAAATGCCATTTGAAACAATCAATGACTGTGATTGCAATTTCATTAAAGAAACTGTTTTAAAAATAGATAAATTACAAAAGGAAGTCATCACAACTGTTGGAGAAACAAGATGTGTAACATGCGATACAAGTTTATTCAATTCTGCAAATAACACAATCCCTGTAAGCTTCTATACGGAATGTGGAAACCTTCATACTGGATTAACTGATTTAAATGGTACAACAACAAGCTTCTTCAGAATTGAATCTATACGCTGTGGAAGATATGTAACTGTACGTTTATTGACTGTTGATACAACAGGTGAAACTCCAACTTTAACAGCTACAACTAGAACAATGATTCTTGATTTAAACCATATAGCAGGTCTACAATGCTATGAACCTATAACTGTTGAAGTTTGCCAATCTTCTGTTAATTCTTAAATATATCCAAATTTCTTAAAAAATTCATTTTTAAAATCTAATAAACGATCTTCTTTAATGGCTTGTCTAATTTGAGCCATTAATTTTTTTAAAAAAGCAAGATTATGTAAAGTTAAAAGTCTCATTCCTAAAATCTCTTCTGATTTAATTAAATGATTCAAATAGCTTTTAGTAAATGTTTTACAAGCATAACAATCACATTCTGAATCTAGTGGCGTAAAATCATATTTTAATGCTTGATTTTTCACTTGAACTTTTCCATGAGAAGTAAATGCAGTTCCATGGCGCGCATTCCTAGATGGCAATACACAGTCAAACATGTCAACTCCATGAATAGAACCAACAATTAAATCATCAGGGGATCCCACTCCCATTAAATATCTTGGTTTATCTGTTGGCATTATCGTTTTTAAATAAGCAAGCATTTCATACATTTCTTCTTTTGATTCACCAACAGAAAGTCCGCCAATAGAGTACCCTGGAAAATCAATTTCCATAAGTTTTTCTAAGCAGTATTTTCTCAATTCCTTATTTCCAGCTCCTTGAACAATGCCAAACAATGCTTGCTTTTCAGGGAATTGATGGGCTTCTTTACCACGTTTTGCCCATCGGATTGTACGATCAATAGAGTTCTTTAAATACTTTTCATCAGCATGAAATGGAGGACATTCATCAAAACTCATAATAATATCAGCACCCAAATTGTTTTGAATTTGTATTGATTTTTCTGGAGATAAAAATAATTTTTCTCCTGATTTATGATGTCGAAATTCCACTCCTTCTTCTGTAATTTTACGAATATTAGAAAGTGAGAATACCTGAAATCCACCACTATCTGTTAATAGTGCATGATTCCACTTCATAAAACCACGTACTCCACCAGCATTTTTTATTAACTCATCTCCTGGCTGAAGCCACAAATGGTAAGTATTTGCGAGGATTAAACCATCACTTACTTCTTCTATTTCACTTGGAATAAGTGTTTTTACATTAGCCTTTGTTCCAACAGGCATAAAAATTGGTGTCTCAAAGTCTCCATGAGGAGTATGCAGAATACCATATCTAGCACCTGTTTGTGCACAAGTATGCTTTAATTCATACCATACAGGCGGTTTCATAGAACCACAACCTTTTCTATTATGATATCTTCTATTGGGCAATCATTTTGATTTGTTGGAGTTTGAGCTATTTTATCTACTATTTCTATACCTGATGTTACACATCCAAAAGCAGCATACTGTCCATCTAAATGTGGAGCATCTTGATGCATGATAAAAAATTGACTAGAAGCAGAATTTGGCATAAAGGATCTTGCCATTGAAATAACACCTCTAGAATGCTCTAATGGATTTTCTATGCCATTACTATTAAATTCTCCTACAATGTGATTCTTAGCACCACCCATACCATTTCCTAATGGGTCTCCACCTTGGATCATAAATCCCTCAATGGCGCGATGAAAAATTAAACCATCATAAAATTTATTTTGGACAAGATGAATAAAATTATCTACGGTTTTAGGAGCTAAAGATGGAAAAAGTTCTAATTTAATTTCTCCTAAATTCTTTATTTTCATTACTATCTTTGGATTCTTTTCATTTAAAAATTCATTATATTTCACTATATTTACCTCTATTTCATAATATTTTTTTGTAGCAATGATAGCAATCTAATTGGATAAATCCAAATTCTTCAAAAGCCTCTTGTTCTTCTTGTTCTACCATACAAAAAATTGGGAGATCAGCATCTTGATAGATTGCATTCAATAATTGTTTTGCCATTTCTTTACTATATTTTTTATCCTTATATTCTATACCATAAATTTCAAGCATTGTGCGATTATTCCAATAAGCATAAAGAACGCTAACCATCTTCTCATTTTGAAAATATCCATATATCCTCCAATTAGAAAATGAATTTAATATTTTTTGAGACGTATAATACATATCTTTTTCATATAAGGAATGAATCGCTATAAATTCATCTGCATATTTTAATGAAAGCCTTCGAACTTTATTTAAATTCACATTTTTTTCTTCTTTTTTTTCTACTGGTAATCGGTAAGAA
>JAIDKZ010000072.1 GCA_029051735.1 Anaeroplasmataceae bacterium
TATAATTAAATTGAAAAACTTAAGTTATTAAGAAGGGAGAATTTATTATGAAAAAAATAGGTTTATTTTTTATTTTATTTATTATTACATTAATATGTTCATCATGTTCTTCAAAGGTTAGTAAAGCTGATTTTATTAAGCAAATCTCAGATATTGAAAAGAGTGTTGAAAATTATCAGTATAGTATTCCAAAAGATACACCAAAATCGACTATAAGCTGGACAATAAGCAATGAAAATTCTAAAGAGATTTTTGAGTATGAATTCACTTTTACCAAATATACAATTGAAGAACAACGATATCATGCTGTTGTCATTTTAAAAAGTGATTGGTTAGATGATAAAAGCACTCATTGGCATGAGTATTTTATAGATACACAAACATATCGAAGTAGAACATTAGATTTTATAATGGAAGAAACAGCTATGCAATATGAAGAGTTTTATAGTATGTTTGTTATAGAAGAATTTCATTCCTTGAATCTGGATATGAGTAAGATAAAAGAATATTCTTTTAAGGAAAACGGAGGCTTAACTCCTAGTGCTGATAGTAAGATTATATTTGAAGAAGATTACCATTTTATTATAGATAATGATTATTTAAAACTGGATCTTTCAAATTTAACTGGTGAAGCTAACTATTCCTATCTCAATGGATATGAACTCCTTTCTTTAAGGTGCACAGGCAAAACAACAACTAATTCAATCTACACTATCCATTGGAATTTTGTGAATATGTAAAATGAAAATTGTAGCGTATACAATTTGCAAGTAAAGCACATTAATGCTTTCTTGTCAAGGGTGTTTTTCACCCTTTTTTTTATTGCCTTATGTACTTACAATAAGATTGTATTAGGTCGCTCCTAATATGTATTTTAAGATCTTAAAGAAATATAAAAGAAAGGAGAATGAAACAATGAATGAAATAGTTGTAGGAGTTATTGGACTTGTAGGAACGCTATCAAGTATTTGTTTTGCCTATCTAGCATTTAGAAGAAATCAAAGTCATGATACCAAAAAGGATGGTAAGGCAGAAGGAGTTTTGATAAGTGATATAGGCTATATCAAATCTTCTATTGACCGGATGGAAGGAAAGCTGGATAAGGTAGAAACAAATTATCAAGATTTATTATCAAGAATAGTTCGTGTAGAAGAAGCTCAAAGCTCTTTAGAAAAAAGACTAGAACATTCAAGTTTTAAATGACAATTATGGAAATAGTTAGTATTCCAGTGATAACAATCATTTGTTATTTGCTAGGTGATTTTTTCAAATTAGTAGTTTTAAAAAAGAAAAAAAGATTCAAGTATATTCCTGTAATTGTTGGGGGCATAGGAGGGGCACTTGGACTTATTATTTATTTTGTTAGTCCTGAATTATTATTCAATGCTACAAATCCTTTTGTTGCAGTTGCGATAGGGATAGTGAGTGGACTGGCATCAACTGGTGGTAATGAACTAGTCAAGCAAATCTTAAAAAAGGAGGAAGATAAAACATGATTTTAAGAAATGGAAATGTTTATAATCCTAAGATTGATTATATGCTTTGTAAGTGTATTTTAAATGAATATCAGGATAAAGTTGATGAAAATCACTTAAGAGATTGCTTCTTTAATAAAGCATCCTGTCAAACAGAAGAAGAGTTAAAGTTGTGTATGATAAGAAATTTCTTTTATCAGAATAATATTTTAACACTTTCTTCTCCCCAATTAAAATCTTTCTTTTCCTTTATGAAATGGGATTATGAATTCAAAGGATTTGTAGGAAATACACTAGAAGAACAAATCTTTCGTTTAACTCAGGAGCTAAAGGATAAAGAAGATATTTTTCGTTTCTTATTTGTGGTTTGTTTTGCAAGAAAAAAGAATCTACTAATTATTCCAAAAACTAAAGGAATCAGAAGATTACTTCAATCTAACTCAATAGAAGAGATAAGTAATTGTATTTCTTATTTGGTTAGAAAAACCAACCATTACAATGAGAAACAAGACAGTTGCATTCATCCTTTTATTCTTCCTATTCTTAAGGTTTTAGGAAATGAATTCTTAAAACAGACAGGATTTTTAGGATTAGGGGTGTATGGGTCATTTGCTTTAGGGACAACCAATGAGTATAGTGATCTAGACTTAATGATTGTTGTCCATAAGCCATATGACAAAAGAAAAGTAAGAAGAATTACAAAGGAGTTCTTCAAACGATTCATACCAATTCCTATAGACATCAAAGTAACCTCTATAGAGGATATGGATAGTGAACTTACAATTGGTATGAAGAATACAGTGAAAGGTATTGTAGGAGATATAAAATGGAAGAGATTTATCAGTTAGTTCAAAACAAAAGAATATTGGTTCGTAAAAAGATAGCCAATTTTTTAGAGAAATCCTTAAGGTACTGTGGATATGATTTTGATCATGATGTATTTAAAAAGATTATTTATAGTGAGGATGAATATAGGACACCTGTAGAGGAAAAGATTAAAAGTTCTTATGATGCATATATTTATCTTTTAAGTAATGATAAAAATATGATTTCTAGAAGTTTATGGAAGAAGTTTTATTATATCTATGCTGAACAAGAATTAGAACAATTCCTTTCTATAAAGCTATCTACTAAATACTTTCATCTAAATCATTTATCACCAATAGAACAAGCAATAGAGTATCATCTCTATGTGTATCAGGAATTAAAGGATTTAAAGGAAGAAGATAGATTGATGATATCTTTAATGATTTTCAACTATATTCTTGTGAAAAATCAAATTCCATGTGTACAGTTTTTTAGAAAAGAATTTAAAGAATATGTGAAAGCACGAGATTTTTTCTTTAATGGAGATAAGCATCCTATGCTGGAATTTACTTTAAAGATTTTAAAAAACAATCCATATATGGATAAAAAGTTTTATAGGGATTTGATTCCTGTAACTTTGTCTGACATCATAGAGTTTGTAGAGATGAGGAAAGAGGAATTCAAAACAAAATACCAAATTAAAGGTTTATGGATTCATGGATCTATTGCCAAAAGAATAGAAAGAATGGATTCAGATTTAGACTTCTTCATAGAGATGTCTTTAGACCTACTCCATGAAGAAAAGTTAGTTTTAATTAAAGAATTAAAACAAGTCTTTTTTGATAGATTCAGAAGAATGGTAGATCTACATGAAATTGTAGAATACCTAGATGATGATATTATTAAAGAAGCAAGAACAACAAAAAGATTAATTTAAAAAGAGAGAAGGAAATAAAAATGGCAAACAAAGGCTTAAAAAGCTATACAAAACAAATCAGTCAAACAATTGGTGATGTGGCAAAGGGATTTGTGAATGTAAATAAAGATGATGCAAATATGCATATCCTTATCCCACTATTTCAAACCTTAGGACCAAATCCACTTGATTTAAGTTTGATTTGGAATTACCAGGATAGAGATAGGATTGGACATTTTGGAAAAGGATGTAATATCAATACATATAAAGATTTTTCAGATAATGAAACAGATATAAGTGTAAGAGAAGCAGATGGGTCCTATACATCATATTGGGATGAGAAAGGATATAATGAATTTAGAGCTGATGAAAATAATATAACAATTTTAAAGCATGTGACTTTAATTCCAGGAGACAGCGATGAATATACCTATGAATTCAAAGATCAAAAAGGAAATAGAATCTGTTATGATAATGGGAACACATATTATCCTACATCCATAGAGTATGCAAATGGAGAGAAAACTATTTTTGATGGATTAAATATGGACAATGGACATGGCGCTAAGGTAACATTTACAGAATCTAATCGTGTAAGAACGAGAGTAACCTACACACAAGATGGAACTACACTATATTATGTAGACTTTGGGTACGATTCTAATCAAAAATTAACCAGTGTAAAGCATTATAAGGAATCAAGATTAGTAAAGAATTTATCTATAATCTATTCTAGTAATGAAATTACTGTCAAAGATGTAATAAGTAATGTAGTAGTAAAATATTTGATTTCCAATACTAGAATTACTTCCATAACAGAAACGCTTAATGGACAAACTTCTAGTGAAAGAACAACTACTATCTTTTATGAAGATAGTAGAACAAAGATAACAGATCAAGAGGGAAATTATTTTTATATTTATTTTGATAGTACTAATCTTCCTTTATTTGTATTTGATCAAGATGGAAACTCTGTCAAAAGTAAATATAATCTTACTACAAAAAAATTAGTTTCAATTAGTCCTGTTATTCCGACTAAAAACAAATTTCCAAACTTGTGTAACATTACAATGGCAAACTTTACAAAAACTTCTGGTAATGTAACTACTTCAATAGTTAACGTTAATGATTCAGTTTTATCTTCTAATTTAGGAACAGTTTATTGTGTAAAAGGTGCAGGAAGTTTAACTTATTCCCTTCCAACAAATGGACTTGCAAAAGATAATATAATGCTTGTGCTTTGGGGAAAACAAAATAGTAACTATTCTACATCCTCAAGAGTGAAAGTGACCTTAAAAATTGATGAAAGTAAAACGGATTATTTTCTTAAGACCTCAGTAGATGGCTATTTTGATATGATGGTTTTAGGTGGCACTGCAGTTAAGAGTTATTCTAACATATCTATTACAATTACACTTACTGGATCTGCTTCCATTGATATAGGAGGAATACAATTGCTTAAGAAAAATTTTGGAGCTATATATTCCTATGATACTTATGGTAATATAATCAATATGGAAACGGGTAGAGGATCAATATCTTCATCATATAATCATAAAGGGCAAAAAGAATCATTTCTTAGTTTTGATTCCACCATTTATGATTATGAATATGACACCAAAGGTAACTTGACAAGTGTAAAAACTGCGTTTGGTGGAAAAATAGAAAATACATATGATTCATATAATAATGTGATTAAAAGAGTTGCATCCAATTCAGCAGCAACCAAAAAACTAGAGCTGACTAGAACTTATCAAAATGGAAAATTCATTTCAAGTGAAAAAGATTTTTTGGGAAATGAAACTAGTTATATTTATGATTCCTTTGGTAAAATTAAAAAGGTTACAGACGTTTTAAATGCTACTATGGAATATCGATATGATGAATTTGACAATCTCACAAAGATAATATTTAATAACTCTGATTCAGTTAGTTACACATATGATTCACAAAATAAATTGAAAACAGCTACACTATCTAATGGTACAATTTACAGCTTTGGTTATGATTTATGTAATAATTTGAATTCAATATCAATGAATGGCATTTTGATTGTGACATTTGTTTATGATCAGAAAACTGGATTAATAACAAATCAAAAATATGGTTCTTCTGGAGATTTCTTTGAGTTTATTTACGATGCAAAAAAACTATATATAAAAGAACTGCATTATAATAGTAATTTAAAATATAAATATACTTATGATGTTTATAATAGGATACAACAAATTCTAGATCAAAATGATAATGTTCTTAAGCAATTTGAATATGATATTAACGGACATATTATAAACGTAACTGAAAATGGTTCTAGTATTGATTATGGTTATGATGCTTTAGGATATATTAACCAGAAGAAAAAAAATATTTCTTCTAAAATCACCTATGAATCATTTGACAGTATTTCTAGATCCAAAGGTTTTCATCCAGAGGCTATTAAGGATTTATTGCAAAATAATTCTAACTATATGGGTTGTCTTTTTGAAGAAGATACTTCTGTTAAGAATGGCAAATACACAATAAAACCTGAAATGTATAATGGAAGTAGTGTATATAAAAGTTGTACAAAAAATGGATTTGTTCCATGTGTATATGTTGATTCTTCTTATACAATGAGTTATGCATTGCCAATGGAAAATGTATATCCATTAGATACTGGATGCGTTGCATTTTGGTTTAAACCAACAAGTAATGGAATTAAATATTTATTTAGTGTAAAAGCTAAAAATAGATATGACTACATTGGTGTATATTTAAATGCTTTAGGTAATTTAGTATTAGAAGTTACAGACTATAAAAATAATAGTCAAACTTTAATTACAACTACAGGAAAAGTAAAATTAAATAATTGGAATTTCTTTGGTTTGAGTTATATGAATAGGGATGATGGCCTTTCTTACTCAAATGTTTGTGAATATGCCTTATTTTTAAATGCAGAAACAAAAATGTTCAAGAAGTCAAATCCAAGAATTATTGTGGAACCAAATTCTGGAAATTATCATATTGGATATAAATATAATGGAACTTCAGCAACATATGGATTAAATTCATATATTACAGCCCTAATGATTGGTTGTAAGCATTATATGACAATTGGAGATATGCAGAAATTTTATAGAAATACCAAAGATTACATATTTGGTTTAAGTTATTTACAAGATAATGCTGTGGATTTCAGTGCAACTACTCTATATAATATTTCAGAAACAATGCTAAATCAATTTGATATTTTTCCATTACAAAATAATGTTAAATCTTTAAAAGGGACGTTACCAATTGCATTTGATTTAAGAAGAGTTACGGACTTGGATAAGGACAGAACATTTAATTATAATAATAAATCAAGAAGGTATGCTTATGTTGCTGATGGAAAAAGATTAGAATATAATTTAAATATGTCTGATACAGGAACAATTATGATGAGAATATATTTTATGGAAGATGTAGAAAAGCAATGTATTTTACAATGCAAAGATTCTTCTAATAAAACTATTGGATTATATCGTAATGCAGATGGATATCTTCAAATTGAAATAAATGGCTTCTTATCTACAACACAGTTTAAAGTTTTATCAAATGAATGGCACACAATAGGTTTTTCTTTCTATGAAGGATCAATTTCAGATTCTTTAGGTAATACTAATCCTAATAAGATGGTAAGATTATATTTGGATGGAAATACTACTTCATGGGATAAGGAGGTTTCCACACCTTATGGAAAACTGGTACTATCTATTGGAAGGCAATTCAAAGCTGAAACAACTTTAGGAAACATAGGTTATTTGAATACTTGTTATGCAATGTTAGGTCAAATTGAGATGTTAGCTATTCGTGAAGCTTATTGTGAAGTGAGTACCTTAAATACATTATCCAATGAACTAAAATGTACGACTAAAGTATCTGAATATGATGAATTAGGTATGCTTCAAAAGGTAGTGATTCGTAAAGGTGATTCAGATTTGTTAACTAAAACCATGAACTACCAAAAAAGAAGTGCTTCCTCAATTTTCATTTCAAATTGTATTGAAAAAGAAGTCATCAAATATGGTTCTACAACAGTGAATAGAAGTTATGGAATAGACGCATTAGGAAATGTAAAATCCATTACAGATTCCATTTTTGGTTCTCATTCATATAAATATAATGAAAGAGATTTCTTGGAAGTGGAAGATGGAAAAAAATATGAGTATGATAGTAATGGTAATATAACTAAAGCTGGGGCAGCAACATTCACCTATGATTCAATCATAAAGGATAGATTAAAAACAGTAAATGGTAAAGAAATCATTTATGGTTCAAATCCTCTAAATCCATCAGAGTACAACGGCAACATTTATGAATTTGAAGGAAGACAACTAACTCGATTTAATAATAATTACTATACTTATAATAATCAAGGATTGCGAGTGAAAAAAATAATTAATACTATGCCTATTCAATATTATTATGATAGAGATAAATTAATTACAGAAATATCACCATTTTACAGATTAGATTTTTTATATGATGAATATGATGAACTTTATGGATTGATTTTTAATGAAACGCAAAAATACTTTTATATAAAAGATCATCTTCAAAATATATTAGGGATTGTAGACACAGATGGTGTACTTGTGGTAAAATATTCTTGTGATGCTTGGGGAAATCATATAGTATTAGATAACAATAATGTAGAAAATACTTCTCATAATTTTATTGGGAATTTAAATCCATTTAGATATAAAGGATACTATTATGATACAGAAAGTAATATGTACTATTGTAAAAGTAGATACTATGTTCCAGAATGGTGTAGATGGTTAAATGCTGATAGCATAGTATTTAATTTTAAAATGGGCTTTGGTGCAATTAATTGTTGCAACGTATTTAATTATTGTTTTAACAATCCATCTATCTATTCTGATTTAGACGGATTATATCCAAAAGAAGCTTGTAAAACATTGGATTTATATAGCATTGGATATCAATTTGAGCAACGAAAGATACAAAATGTTCAATTCATTAAAAAGAATAATCTTATACCTCATAGCTTACCAACGAAAGGAGTACCTGGAAGCGTTGGTAAACAAGTGAAATCTGATGGTACTCCTCATAGAGAGAGAGAATATGATGAAAATGGTGATGCAAAAGTCGACCATGATCATCATGAGGGTGAAGATGCGGGATATGATCATGATCATGAATGGGATTGGTCTAACACAGAAAAGCCTAGAGGAGATGCCAAACCTTCCAAACCTTCTACAAACTCATTTAGTATAGATAGTGGTTCTTTTATTAGTGGGGCGGCAGTAGTATTAGGTGGTGGAGCAGCTGGATTAGCATTTGCATGTTTTGTAGATGAAGGATTCTTAGGATTTAACAAATTTAGATAAGGGGATATAATTATGAAAGGATTACTTTTAAAATATGATGGCGATCAAACCAAATTAATTAAAATGCTTAGCTTTTTAGATAGTCTTGAATATAATTTTTATATAGCATTTGACGATGTGGCTTCTGACATAAAAGATGAATTTTGGAATGTTGAATCTTATACATCAGATATGGCAAAAAAGATGATATTTCACCCTTCATCAAAAAGATATATAATTGCTTTAGATTTATTTGTGAGTAAAAGAAAAAATTATTATGATAATATTGAAACTTATAGTGATTTTTTAAACTCGGATTATTTCTTATCATTACATATCCTTGATGGTTCAAAATTAGCAATATTTTGTAAAAATGAATCAATTTTGGATAAAATCAAGGAAATTTATATGCAATTTTCTTTAGATAATATGTTAGTAAAAGAAATTGAAACTGTGCCATTAAATATAGAAATGGCTTCATATGCTAGTAATTCTTCCACATGCCTTTGGACTATATAAAGTATAAAGACTTTCCAAATATCCAAGATCATTGTTTTTGATATCTGAAGAATATAAAGGTAATCTTACATTGTCAGCTGACCAATTCTAAATAGTACAATTTAAATAATAAGTATGTTTCATAAATGATACCTCCAGTGTGAATGATATTTACCATTAGTTTTTGTTAAAGTAAAGTTATATTTTTAAATATCGGAAGAATACGAAGTAATAGTAGTGTCTTTTGATTGAAATTGCATAAATAAGTAAAAAGAAGCATTATTCTAACCTAATCTTGCGTAATTAAGTGGAATTTTGCTTCTTTATTTTTAATGAGAAATTCTTTCTTTTAACTACGTTTTAAGATATAATTAAAGTATGATTTAAAATGAGAGATGATATCCCAATGTTAAATTTGATATTAAATAGAATATTCAAATAATAAAGTATATGGATCCATATCAATTTATTTGTAACAAAAAGCTTTTATATTTAGAAAGGAAATTAAATAATGAAGAGAAATAAATTTTTGCTTTATCTAGTAGTATTATTTACTATGCTTATCTCTTCTTGTAATTCACAAGAGTCTGTTTATCCACCAAAAGATCATATAAAAATAGAATTAGAGCCAGAATATAGTATTTATGATGATATTCTAGTGGATATTTCTATAGGACTTTTGAAAGAAAATCAAGAAGGCTATATTTCTACTCCAAATCTTAAATATATAGTAGCATATTCTAAAACTTATCCTGCGGATAATTCTGAGGAACATACAATTTTATTCACAATAACGGACTTTTCATC
>JAIDKZ010000073.1 GCA_029051735.1 Anaeroplasmataceae bacterium
AAATCAAAAAAAAGAGCTAAAATTCTTCCAGCTATACCTATTCTTCCTATTAGAATAAGTGAAAAAATACTAACAGCTATACTTACTGCAACATATAAATAATCTTTTTTTTCTTTAATGATTTGCTTTTTTACCTTAGGCATATTATCCCTCCTATTTTGATAATATACTATAAGGATTATAAAAAAAATGAAGAAAAAAAGCTGTTAGTTTATCTTATAGATAAATTATCAGCCTTTCTTCATTTCTAAATCAGTCGCAATTAAGACTGGAATAATAATTGGACTACGTTTTGTCTTTTTATAAATATAATGAGAAAGTTCCATACGCAATGCATTCTTGTATTCTCCCCAATTAATAAATTTATTCACCAAGTATTTGATTGATACTTTTTTAAATACCTCTAAGATATCATTCTTAAGTTCATTCTCATCATTTAAATACACAAATCCCTTAGAAATAATGTCTGGACCTGAAACAACAACTTTGGTTCTAGGGTTTATATTTGCACAAACCATTAATAAGCCCTCTTCTGCTAATAACTCACGATCACGCATTACAACATCGCCAACATCTTTAAATGCTTTACCATCAATCATTACCTCACCAACAGGAACATCTCCTGTAATTCCACGATAATCCCCATCTACAAAAGTCGCAATATCACCATTATCTAATATAATTACTTTATCATCATTATACCCAACACAGTTTGCTACCACTCGTAGGGCATACTGATGGCGATATTCACCGATCACTGGAATCACATATTTTGGTAAAAGGATATTCAACATTTGCTTAATTTCTTCACGGTTTGCAGAAGAAATAGGTAAAAGATTTGAATTGAATTCCTTAACATTTGTTGTAACACGATAAATTATATCCATTGTTCTAGCAGCCATTTTCTCTGTACCTAGATATGGAGTTGTTAAAATAACTACAGTATCTTTTTCATTTAAATGAATTAACCTGTCTATGGACTTTGCCATTCTTTGCAGCATAAAATATGGTTCATGACGTTCTCCAGTCACTAGCACTACTAAATCATCCATATCTTGATTTTTTTCATTAGAATCATCAATAAATCTCAAATTCACTAGATTATCTGTAGGAATATTCAAATAACCAAGGTTCATAGCTTGATTCACAAGTCTTTGCGTTTTTCTGCCAAGTATGGCTATTTTTTTATTTTGTTCTACTGCAATATCAACAATTTGTTGGATTCTTAAAATATCAGATGAAAATAAAGTAAATAAAATTCTACTTTTGGCTTGAGTCATTATATTTTTTATTCGAAGTTTAAATTCTAAAATTGTACCACGAGATTGTTCATTTAATGCACCTAAACTGTCAGTCATTAAAGCAAGTACTCCTTCTTTTGCAAAAAAGGAAAGTTCACGATACATTAAAGCATAATTGATTTTGGAATTTTGATCAAAATTATAGTTTCCTGAATATACAATATAACCATCAGGTGTTTTAATTGCAATTCCTAAACAATCAGGTATATTATGAGGAACATCAAAAAAGCGAACCTCAACATCATCAAATTTTACTACAGAACGTGAGGTTACAGTGACAAACTTAATTTTATCTATCTCAATCTTTTCATCTTTAAGACTATCCATTAAAATAGCCATCGTAAATTTTGATGCATAAACTGGCACATGAAATTCCTTTAAAATTTGATAAACTCCTCCAACATGATCATCATGTCCATGAGTTAAAAAAATACCTGTTACTCGATCTTTATTTTCAATTAAAAATGAAATATCATTGTTAATTAAGTCTACTCCATAAAGTTCTGTTGTTGGATATTTAATCCCTGCATCTAAAATGAATAGCTTTTGATTAATCTCAACTACATATAAATTTTTACCATCTTCTTGGAGTCCACCAAGTGAAAATATATTAATATTTGCCATATCTCTAATCCAATAGCCAAAAGCTATTCTCCTCCTTACTAACTTTTTTAGAATCGAAAATCCCTTAGTATAATTATATATGTTTTATAAATATTTTTCAATATTTTTTTTAATAATATTTGCAGCTGAAACATAAGCAAACTTTGAAGGAATTGCCCCATAGATTTCATAAGAAATCCCATATTCTTCTATTTTATCAATGTCAAACCCATATGGTGCAGAGGCAACATCTATAATTTTCTTATCTTTAAAAATATGATAATCAAAATCCAAATTTGCTGGTATTGTATTAACAACAACATCAAAATTTTTCCAGTCTGCTACTTTAAATCCTCGTAGATGAACATATTTTTCTTCTACTTCATTACTAGGATAGATAGAAAAATCACTACCATATGCCTCTAATAACTCTGCAAATGTATAACCTATATTCCCATACCCCAAGATAATTATTTTAAAATCATTTATTGCTAGATTTTTTCTTTGTAAAAAATCAATGATTCCCATAGACGTTAATTTTGCATTTTCAATCACAAAATCATATTGATTTAAAAGTTCTACCAATTTAATTCCTTTTGCTTTACACAAATCTTTTAATGTATTATTAGCATTACCAACTATAATCGTTTTCACACAATTATAT
>JAIDKZ010000074.1 GCA_029051735.1 Anaeroplasmataceae bacterium
GTAATACACCAATACAAACAATATAAATATAAAAAAACAAAATAATAAAGAAAGATAAAATACCATATACAATTTTAAAGTTGGAGAATAGTTTTAAATATATACCAAAACCTATTGTAAATAGGATAAAATAACCTGTTGAAAATAAAATGCCTTTATATAAGACTTTTATTTTATAGGTATGTAAACTAATCACATGAATAAAATATGTGGTTAAAATAAAAATAAGTATAATTAAAATTAAAGATAAAATAACAAATAAATAATTAAATAATATAATCAATTCTGTTGCTATCAATGTGAAAATATTTAATCCTATTAAATATAAAATTGTGATGAAAATGGAAATAACTCGTTTTGAAATACTAATAGGATATGAAGTATCTGTGATAAACTCAACAATACCAATCAAATGATAATATAATGAAGAGGCTGAATAAAGACTTGTTAAAACTAACAAAATAGAATACGAAATATTGTTTTGATAATCAAAAAAATAAGAGATTAAATCTTTTAATTTACCATCCTCAAATGTTTTTAAAATAACTTCTTGAAAAGAATTAGAAAATAATCCTGATAGAATGATAAACAAAAACAAAAAAGATCCACCATTCATAATCAGATTAAATGCAATTGCACTTGCAAGAGTTGGAATTTTCTTATCACTGATAAAGTGATAAATTTTAACCAGCATAAAAAATCACCATTAATAGTATGCTTTAATTTTTTTTAAGCATACAAAAAGAATCCATGACTGGATTCTCATTTTGTTTCTTCTTTAATTGCTTCTAATAAAGCCTTTTCTTCTTTAGTAAATTCTTTATTTTCTAATAAATCAGGTCTTCTTAGATACGTCCTACGTAAAGATTCCTTCAACCGATATTCACGTATCAATTTATGATTTCCATTTACTAAAACTTCTGGAACCATCTTTCCCTTATATTCTACAGGTCTTGTATACTGAGGATATTCTAACAACCCATTAGAAAATGAATCATCTAAAAAACTCTCCTTCTTGATGGCATTCTCTAAAAGCCTTATAACACTATCTACTACTGCACAGGCAGCGAGTTCTCCACCAGTTAACACAAAATCTCCAATAGAAATTTCTTCATCTACATAGGAGCGAATCCTCTCATCAAATCCTTCATAATGACCACAAATCAGCACTAATTCCTTTTTTAAAGAAAGCTCTTTAGCCAACACTTGAGAATAAGGACGTCCTTGAGGAGTCATCAAAATTTTATAGGAATCCTTAGTTATAGCTGCTGTTATTGCTCGATCAACCACATCACATGCAAGAATCATGCCTGCACCACCACCATAAGGAGTATCATCCACATGATGATGCTTATTTGTTGAATAATCACGAATATTGATTAATTCTACACTACATACACCTTTATCAATAGCTCGTTTTAAAATGGATTCCTTAAATATACCTTCAATCATTTGAGGAAAAAGGGTCAATATTTTAATTTTCATAAAAAAGTCCCTCTAATTCCTTCACTACAATCTTATCACTGACCTCTAAAATAAATTCATTTAAAAAGGGAACATAGTAATTTTTATTATTATAATGAATATATAAATAATCGCATTGTGGAAGTTCCTTCACTTCCTTTACAATACCACGAGTTATACCATCTTGATTATAAACTGGCAAACCAATTAAATCACTATAGTAAAATTCATCCTCTGAAAGTTCTTCTTTACGGTCTTCTGCTAAGATAAATAAATCATCTAAATGATATTTTTTAACAGCATTACAATCATCTAAACCATTAAAATGGACTAATAAATATTTCCCAAAATCAGAAGAAGACTGCACTACAACTGGTACATATTCATCCTGATGCTTAATAAAAATGCGTTTCCCTTTCTCAAAGCGATTGAAATCCGAAAAAACCTGGACCTTAACATCCCCCTTAATTCCATGAGTAGTTAAAATTTTTCCACAGCGAAAATAATCCATATGAATCCCTCCTTATTTTTCTATATAATGCTACTATATTTTTCAAATTAAAACAATATTAATTTAAATCAAATAAAGCATTTTTCCATATTTTTACTAACTTGTCTAATGAATAACCTGCATTAGCTGAACTCGTTGATGGAAGTTTTACTGCCATACTTGCATATTCAGGATAATATCTAATAAAAAGAGAATAAGCCTTTTGCCCATTCAGTAAAATTTTTTGAACTGGATATTCAGCAAGTAACTGATTAAAATTTTGAACCTTTACATCACATATACTTTGATCACTTGATTTTTCAATTTGACAAGTATCAATCACATCAAATAACGCAAGTTCATGTTTTAAAATAAAATTCTTTTTTTCTTCTACATTCATTGCATAAGCATCTTCAGAATAAAGAATAGATAATATTTTCCAAAACCGATTTTGAGGATGCATATAATAAAATCCTCGCTCAACAGAAACAATAGATGGTAATGAACCTAAAATTAATATTTTTGAAGATGGTCCTATTACTGCCTCAAAGGCGTGTTTTTTAAATTGCATTTTATAAAACCTTCTTTACTTCTTGTTTTAGTATGGATAATAAATAACAAGCAATAGGCTTATGACTAATAGAAGCTACATATTTTTTATAAACCTCTAACTGATGTAAATAAGCTGTATTCTCCACATTAGAAAGCTTATAATCAATAATATCAATATGATCATCATATTCACATAAAAGGTCAATTACACCATGATACTCCTCAAAATAAAATTCATGTTCATGAAATGTCTTTGCAGATTGAATATTTTGAAAAGGCTCTGTTTTTAAAACTGCCATCAGTGTATTTTTCATAAAATCATCAATTGGCAAATCCTCTATAGATACTTCTTTGAAATTTAAAACCTCTAAACATTCATGAAACTTTTTACCTAAATCAATTGCTCTTTGTAAACGAAGATCTGTCAATTCAACAAGTTCCTTTGAAATATGCGTTCTAAAAGCAATTGGACTTTCAAAGTTTTCATCAATATAATTTCTTTCTTCTCCCTGTTCTAAAGTCTCATATTTTGTTTTTTGGTATTCCTTTGTAAGAGATAATTCGTCTAATTGAATTTGCGTTCTGTATTCTTTTAGAAATTCTAAAGAATGGATCATTTGATTAAAAGAAGAAATATTTGATCTATCCACCTTTTCTTCTTCTTTTGAAATTAAAAAGAATTTTTCTCTAGCTCTAGTTAAAGCTACATAAAATAAACGAATCTTTTCAGAAAGATCGCTCTTCTTTAATTCTTCTTTTACCAAAGCTTTTAAAATAGTATTACTATTTGTTTCATCAGAAAAAGGGATATATACACCATACCTATTTGACATACCATAATTTTCCTTCAATTCACTTTTATTAAACAAAGAAGAAAGCATAGGAAAAAAACAAAATGGAAACTCTAATCCCTTTGATTTATGAATGGTCATAATATGAACACTATTTTGAGCAATACTAGTTGGTTTATATTTTAAATCAATGCCATTTTCAAAAACAGAAACTAAATAATTATAAGCTTCTTCTAAATTCATATTTACATCTTGCATTGTCTTAAAAATAGAGGAAATGTATTCTAAAACAACCAATGAGTTATTCACATCACCAATTAAAGATAATTTATCATAAATTTGAAATATATCTACAATTTCATAAAATAAATCTATTAAACTGATTTCCATTGCATTCGCATTTAATGTATTTATTAATTCAATTAATTCGTTTTCAATAGTGCCATGAACCAACCCATAAATTGTTGTATCATCATAAGAACAAAGAAAGCTTCTTGAAATACTTGCCAAAGCATGAAAATAAGAAATATCCTTTTTCTCCTTCTTTACCCCAAGAATAAGGCATAGGATATTAGCAAATAATTTTGGCAGCATAGAACTTGTCAAATCTAAATCTGCATCAATAGAAAGTGGAATTTTACAATAATCAAAGATTTTTTTAAATGTAACAAAATGCTTTGTTTTATCAATTAATATTGCAATGTCTTGATACTCTACAGGAACAAATTTATCTTTTTTAAAGACCATTACTTTAGAATCCATTAATTTTTTTATTTGATTTGCACAAATAAATGCTTCAACTTCCGCATCTGAAAAATTCAAATCATTTGAATAACTTAGGATTTCCATATCATATGAATAAGAACTTTGTAATTGCTCATATCCTTTTAATCCATATTGCATCCGATGTTCTTTTTGATAATCTGCATCACCATGTTCTAAATTCATCAAACTAGAAAAAATCATATTTATGTTTTCAATAACATTTTCCCTACTTCTAAAATTTGATTTTAAATCTATTTTTATTCCATTAATATTATTAGAATAATCATCATATTTCTTTTTAAAAATATAAGGATTCGCATTTCTAAACCGGTAAATGGATTGTTTAAGATCTCCAACCATATAACAATTATTTTTAGAAATCAAAGAAATAAATGCTTCTTGAATATCGGATGTATCCTGATACTCATCAATTAAAATTTCTTCAAATGAATCTTCTATTTCCTTTCTAATATTTGGATAATTCTTGACAAGTTGTATTGCCATTTTAGCAATATCAATATAATCAAAAGCCATTACTTTATACTTATATTCCATTAGTTTTTCCTTTAATTCTTTTACTAATGTCAATAAGTAAAGCACATCATCCTTAATCAAACGCAACTCTATAACAGCTTCTTCTAATGTCAAATATTTAGAGAAATAATCTAATTTGATTTTCTTTAATAAATCAGAACAAATTGTTTTTTGCTCACCTACAGCTAAAGAAGCCTTCTCTTTTTTTCTAGGAAAGCGAATTTGGAAGATGAAGGTATAGGCATCCTCATAGGAATCTGTTTTCATCTCTAAAAGACTTTTGACCAGCAAATATAAATCTTCACTCTCTTTATCTGATTTTGCCAAGCAAGCTAAAGTGTATAGTTCATTCTTCAAATGCTTTACAGCATTCAATGCTAAAATTTCATATTCCTTTACTGCCTTAATGTAAAAAGCTTCACTACAAAATTGCTCCTCATAGGTTTGATAAAACTCTTTTTCATCTACAACAAGTTCTACTTTAGATAATAAACTAAAAATCATTTTTTGTACAATAGAATCATTTTGTTTAGCATATTTTTTTAAAAGTGCTATAAATCTTGAATTCTTTTCTTCATATAATTGAGCAAATATCATATCAAGTATCTCTTGTTTTTTTACCATTAAAAGTGCTTGATCCATAATTTTAATGTTCTTTTCTATATTCAATTGATAATAATATTTTTTTACTAAAGCTAAACTGTATGCATCAAAGGTAGTAATAAAAGCACTATCAATTAGACTTGCCTGATCAAAAAGATGTTCTCCAATCAATTTTTGACGAATACGTTCCTTCATCTCTTGGGCAGCAGCATTCGTAAAAGTAAGCACTAAAACTTTTCTAATATCATGTCCACTTTTGCAAAATTCTAAAATACGTTCTGATAATACAGCTGTTTTACCAGAACCTGCACCTGCAGAAACGATAATGTTTGTCCCTCGTTTTTCAATTGCTTGTTGTTGCGATTCAGTCCATCCCATGCCTATTCTTCCTCCTTTCCAAAAGGCTTATATTTCAGTTCCACTTCATCTGTATAATCCATAAAACAAATGTCTTTATATTTACAAAATGTACATGATTCGTTCTTATCTTTTATTCGTTTTGGCGCAATTTCAAATTTTCCGTTTAATATATTACTTGCTGCATTAGTAATAAGAGAATCTACCAATTTTATAATTTCTTCTTGCTGTTCTATAGGAAAAACCTTAGAATAACTACGAAATCCTTTTTGTGTAATTCCTAAGGATTTAATATAGGTGCTATTCTCATATGTTGGATCTAATCGCATAATCAATTTAGGATCAGCTACTGTATAACCTTCTAATTTGAAATTTTTTTCAATTTGTTCACTTACACTCTTTTTATCATTAAACAATACAATATTTACCTTTTGTAAATAGATTCCTATAATATGTAAATTCAAATTGTAAAAAGGCTCATAGTGTTTTAAAAGATACATATAAGAAGGTAATTGCAAATGGAATCCATCCTCTATATTATCTAAGGATACAATATCAGCCCCTGTCTTATAATCCACTATTGCAGCATAAACATCGTCTCCTTCAATGGTATACATCAATTTATCTATATATCCCTCAAACGAAAATAGTTCTTTCTTTATAATGATATGTTCTTCTGTGTTAATATTTTTTAAACTAGAACTTGCTTCATGGTTTTTATTAAAATCAATTAAATTTCTTAATACACTTGCCATCTGAGAAAAAAAGAAATCATCCTTTGCATCTTGACAATTTTCTTTATGATGCATTAAAACTGAGTTCTCAAAATTAAAATCAGACTTATAACTATCTTCTAAAACAGCATGGGCATAAGTCCCAAGTCTTGCCGCCATTTGTGGTTTAAATTCATTTAGTCCTAAAATACGATCCGCATAATATCCAAATGGACAAGCAAAATATAGTTTCATATTGGAATAGGCTAATTTTAATTGTTTATTTGAAAAATGATGATGCAAAATATCCTTTTCTAATCCTTTAAATTGATGATTATAGGTATTATAAGGTATTCCATTTAATTTATATTTTTCTAAGTCATCATTTTTATTTTTATATTTTAAAAACTCATCATATAATCCTGCTAGTCGTAAATCATCTTCTCTTTTGGAATATCCAAAATCATTTTTTCCTGTTTCTTTTATTAAATTTAATTCTTTCATTAGTAAAGAAGGTAAACAAACATCATTGCCATTTTGTAACTTATAACTAATACAAAGATTCTTTGTATATTGAATAAAATGAATTAAGTTTTCTTTTTCATTTTTATTTTTTAATAATGAAGTAGAACAATTCAAAACATGCAATAATTTATCTGTTAAAAAACCTTCTTCCTTTACCACCTTAGGAGAACTACCCAAATTAAATCCAACATAAAAAGCATAATCTGTATCAGAAATATTAAAAAAGGATGATGAAATATGAACACCTTCAATATATTTTTTTTCTGGATATTTTTCTTCCTTAAATATCTCAGTTAAAACTGGAAGTACATCATTTGGGTTTTGTTCAGTAAATTCATACAAATTCAATATATCTATGATTTTATGATAAAAATAGTTATCCTTAGGTATATTCATTAAAGCATCTGAAAAACAAGCCGTTCTTTCTGCCTCTTTTAAAAAAGATTGAATAATGGAATTTGATAAAATATTTTTCACTGAGTTGAAATTAAAACTAATACCATAGTTTTTAGATAGTCGGTGAAATAAATATTCATATGAATCATCAGCGTTAAAAATATAAATTTGGTTGGAACTTACTCCTTGTCTTAAAAGTATTTTAATTTGATTGCAAATAAATTGAGTTTCTGCTGTTATATTCTGAAACTCTAAAACTTTAGGATGCTGTAGTTCTTGATTTAACCATATTTCATATACTTTTGTATATTGATTAACTTTATCCTTAAGATGCTGATACTCTAAAGAATTAAAAGGATCAATAAAAGTTACAGGAAATTGTTTTAATCGAAGTAAAAATAAATCATCTTTTACAATACAATCTTTTTCTTGTAAAAAATGTAAAACAGAAACTATACTATCTAGTTTAGAATCATTATAAAACTTATCTTCAATCAACTGCAAAGCATTTATGTACTCCTTGGCTAATGAATAAGAAAATTTATATTGTTTCATTAACTCATAAACAGCTCTTTTTTTCACAGAAAAATTCATTTTCTTTCTTAAATCATCTATGTTTAAAAAAATATAATTTTTAAAATCATTACACTGCTTTAAAATCATTTCTTTGATTTCATTATTACAAATAATAAAGCCTTCCTTTAAATCCACAAATCTCACCTCTGCTTGCATTATACTTCTAAATGTTCCATAATTTATGTATATATTTTAAAAAAGCTATATTTCTATAGCTCCTTAAGATAGGTATTTGAATCATCAAATTCAATTTTTTGT
>JAIDKZ010000075.1 GCA_029051735.1 Anaeroplasmataceae bacterium
CTTCAATGATTTTTGCACGTTTAGCAGCTGCATATGCTAATTTATATTTTGAATCAATTTTATCTAGTAATGCATCTACAGAAGGATACCGCATACCATCATAATTTTTTCTATTAGACATTTTTATCTTCCTTTCAACTTCTACCAATTCATTATATCATGCTTCAGCTTAAAAATAAATAAGCAAAATTAATTTTCATCAATCAATTCCATATACTTGTGTATAGAACGCTCTGTTTTTGCATGTTCTGCTCGAATAATAGCCATAATACGATCTGCAGCATTATTGACCTCATCATTTACAACAATATAATCATACAAATGAGCTAATTTGAATTCTCGATTCGCTTTGGCAATGCGCTCAGAAATAACTTCTTCTGATTCTGTTCCTCTTCTTTTAAGCCGATCATATAAGGCTTGTTTTCCAGGTGGAACAATAAAAATCATAACACAATCAGGCATTTTCTTTTTTACCTGTTGTGCACCATCTACTTCTATTTCTAAAACAACCTCATTTCCCTTATCTAGTTGTTCATTAACTTTATCTAATGGGGTTCCATAAAAATTACCAACAAATTCAGCAGTTTCTAAAAATTTACCTGTTTCTTTACGCTTAAGAAATTCTTCCTTGTCTACAAAATAATAATCAACGCCATCTACTTCTCCAGGACGTTTTTGTCTTGTCGTCATAGAAACACTATAAACTAAATTATGCTTTGGCATATTAAATAAAGCTCTTCGAACAGTTCCCTTTCCAACCCCAGAAGGACCAGAAATTACAACTAAGAGACCACGGTCGTTTAACTTCATAAGCTAACCTCTCAATTTCTTCTTTTTATTATTTTATCACTATCCAAAAAACTATACAAGTAAAAATATATACTAAAGCGTTTTTATAAAGCATCAATTTCTTCTTCTAAGCTATATAAGTCAGAGATAAGAATATCTAACATCATTTCTAAATCGCTTTCTAAAAATCGATACTCCAAAATCACAATTCCTTCTTCAGAAATAAATGCCTTAAAAAATTTGGATGACAAATTAAAAGTATTAAGCTTAATCATATCAAAGTTCTTTAGATTGCATTTGACAACATTGATATTAAAGCTAATATAGTTATCCTCTAAAGTTAGATAAGGATGTAATATAAAATCACGATTCTTAAATACAAGTGTAAATGTAACCTTATCTTGTTGTCCATCAGTCATCTCATATTCAATACCTTTACTAGTAAAATAATTAGCTAACTTCGTATTTCCTCTTTTTTTATTCCAGAATGCCATACTGCATCCCTCCTTTTTCTATATTTTATCATATTTTAAACATTTATTATATTATAAATTTATGATATACTTAAAAGTGGTGATAAAAATGAGTTTTGATGGAGTATTTTTACATAAACTTCTACCAGAATTTGAAATTTTAAAAACTGGAAGAATTTCTAAAATTATTGAATCTGGTGATACAGATTTCATTTTAACAATTCGGGTAAATCATCAGAACATTAATTTGATGATATCTTTATCTAGTGAATTTTCTAGAATTCACATAACAAATAAAATTTATACTGCTCCATTAAATCCTAAAAGTCTTACCATGTTTTTAAGAAAACACATTGAAGGATATTTTATTGAAGACATTCAACAATTTGAAAATGATCGAATTGTCTATTTTAAATTAGCTGGTTACAATGAAATGAAAGATTACACACATAAGTACTTAATTTGTGAAATAATGGGAAGATATTCAAATCTAATTTTAACAGATGAAAGTTTTAAAATATTAGAAGTCTTAAAACATGATGGTGTATCTGAATTTTCTAGAACTATGCTTCCAAATGCGATATATGAGTTTCCTAAAACAAACAAAATAAACCCTTTTAAAGCACTAGACTTTACTCACATTTCTTCTCCTAAGGATTTATGCAATCAGTTTTGTGGAGTATCTATGCTTTTAAGTATCTATGCTTTTAAAAATGACCAAATATTGGATAATTTTAAAGATGCTTTAAATTTCAAAACAAAACCTTCTATATTTAAAAACAATTTAGGAAAAGTTGATTTTTACTATCATCCTTTAAATTTTGAATGTATACAG
Organism: Anaeroplasmataceae bacterium; assembly: GCA_029051735.1. GTDB lineage: Bacteria > Bacillota_I > Bacilli_A > Acholeplasmatales > Anaeroplasmataceae > Pelethenecus. Next base: position 2,098 of record JAIDKZ010000075.1, read on the forward strand.
GAATATACTTCTTTATCTGAATTACTTGATGAGTATTATTATGAAGAAGATAATAAAGCAAAAATTAAAAATAAAACAAATGATTTAGCAAACTTTGTAGCAAAACAAATCAAAAAAAATGAAAAGAAAATAGAAAAGCTTGAATCTGATTTGATTTCTGCTCAAAATGCAGATGAAGATAAGATAAAAGGTGAGT
>JAIDKZ010000076.1 GCA_029051735.1 Anaeroplasmataceae bacterium
ATGGAATATAGTGCTGATTTTTCATTATCTACAATTATTATCTTCATACTAACCTCAAAAAATTATTTGTTTTTGTTATTATACCAAACGATGTGTTAAAAAACTGTTAAAAAAATGTTAATCCTGTTTCACTTCAAATTTTATAACAATTTCTGTTTTTTCTTCATCACTTGTAATTAAAAATTCTGCATTCAATGCTTCTTTTAAACGTGATTTCACATTGTTTAAACCTTTAGAGGTACTATGAATCTGTGATACATCAAAGGGCATGCCATTATTTGAAATAGAGATGATTATTTGATTATCTAATTGTCTAGTAAAAATTTTAATATATCCGTCTGGTTTTTCATTGACCTGACTATATTTTAACGCATTTTCTATAATTGGCTGTAAGGATAAAATTGGTAATTGAAAATCTTCTACCTCAATTTCTAATTCTAAATTAAATTTTTGTTCTAAACTCAAATTGACAAGTTCTATATAATTAATCACATTATCTAACTCATCACAAAAGTCTATCATTCCTGAATCAATAGAATCTACATTTGTTCTTAAGTATTTGGAAAATAATATAATTCCATCATCACCTTGGTTGACATCCTTATGATAAAGACTTTGAATTGTTGATAATGCATTATATACAAAATGTGGCTTAATTTGATTGATTAATACTTCTTGCTTAAGTTTTAAAGCTTCAATCTCCATATCCTTACTTTTCTTTTCCATTTTATTTAGAAATATTAAACGATGTGCATAGAATGCTAAAGTCATTATCATAATAAAAATCATATAAAAGGAAGTATGACCATATGTTGTAAGAGTGATGAGATCCATATAATCCATCATTTCAATTATGGAAAGTCCAATCATAATAAAATAGATATAATGAAAGAAAATATTTTCCTCACTATTTAACACATGTCTTATGCTTTTGATCAGGATAGGAATCTGTAAGATATAAAATAACATCCAACAAATAAATGAACCTATGGTGGCTAAAAGGAAAAAGTTAAGGATTGACAAAAATCCTGAAAGACTTAAATTCAGATAAAAATAGATTTTAGATATCTTCAAATTTTTGATTTTCAGCATGTAAGTAAGCTGAAACAAAGAAAAAATACAAATGGTCAAAAAAGAAAATCCCTGAAATAACATATCCTTTGCATAAAAATTAAACCCTCTTGTTCTAAGTAAAATATCATAAGAAAAAACAAAATGAGCAGTTATACATAAAAATACAAAAAACGGATAATATTTCCCTTCTCCTCTTTTTAAGGAAAAGGAAATGAAAAGACTAATAAAAATTGAAAAAACCAATAGTCCTAATGTTGTACCAGGAATAAAGTTAATAAAACTCATATAAGAATGATTATGCTCCTGTAGCATAATATACGGCATAGCAACTAACCCACCATACTCACTGAATCCTGTTTCTAAAACAACTTCTACCTTGCCATCTTCTGGAACTGTAATGAAATAAGAATTGCTTTCTGTTAAATCTTTGACTTGATCAACTTCTGTTTTAGATGGAAAACCACAATACCCAGCATATTCATGATTCAAATATAACTTCACAGATAACGTTAAGGAAGTACAAGGAATTTTAATCTTGGTATTTGGCTCTAAATTGATTAGAGTGACTTTATAAGAAGCATAACCTTTTTTAGGGTATACTAAAGAATTATTTAAATGATTACTCCACTTTGAAGGTGCATTGATAAAAGAATCCAATGCATTACAATCTTGATCTGTAATTATCCAACGATTATGATAAAATTCTAATTCTCCTACAATTGGCATGTTTATCTTTTTATTATAATTCTTGCAATCTTTAAAATCCATTATTCCTTCTTTCGCACGAGGTATATTATATATTTGATCATCAAAAAAAGAAAAAATGAGCATGTAACTTACACCAAAAAAGAGGCAAAACATACAAAGAAATATTTTTATAAATGTTTTAAATTTCTTCATAGTATCACTTCTTTCTTCTCTATAATTTTATTTATAACATATTTTTAAAAATAAACCTACCCCATATTACAAATTTTGTTAAATTTGGATTATTTCTAAAAAAATAATACGAAGAATAAAGAAAGAAAGAAAGAAATTTGAATGAATTATATTTTTAAAAAAATAAAGTTTATGCTAGAATGAACTCCTTTATATATTTATTCTTGAAAAAATTGACTTGCAAGACTTTTATCACCTTGTTTTTTTATTTTACCATCTGCCAAAACAAGAACTCTATCACAAAGTGCTTCAGCACAACGCATATCATGTGTAATTGTAATCATGGTATTACCACTTTCTTCATGCAATTTATTTAATATTTTGACAAGTTCACATAAGCCCTTATAATCTTGTCCTACAGTTGGTTCATCTAAAAGTAAAACTTTAGGATTACCTGCTGCCACTGCTGCTATGGAAACTCGTCTTTTTTGACCCTCACTTAAGGATTGTGGATGCCTCTTTCTTAAATCTTCTAGGCCAAATAAATGAATCATTTGTTCAGCATACTCCTTACTTTCCGCATTAAATGCAATCTCTTGTTCTACTGTTGGCATGAATAACTGATAATTTGGATTCTGATAGACTATGCCAACACTTTTAAACCACTTCTTGCTTTTCTTATGATTACCAAATTTGGAATGAATAAATTGTTTTATGTTCCCATATGATGGTTTGTATAGCCTTGCAAGAAGTCTTAAAAGTGTGGTTTTACCACAACCATTTTCTCCTAAAAGTAATAGTCGTTCTCCTTCATAGATTTCAAAATTTATATCCTTTAAAATTTCTTTTTTCTTGAATGTAAATCCCATATGATTTACTGAAAATAAGATTTTACCTTTTGCATGAAAATTAGAGTTATCATTGATGGTTACTGCTTGAGACAATAAGTATTCCTGTTTATTCTCAATTTTCTTAACTACTCCTGCACAGATATTCCATACCATATCTACAAAAGGTAAAACCATATCTATTCTATGTTCTACTACTAAAATTGCGTATCCAGCCTTAGCAAGTGTACGAAGGATATTCATTAATTCTTTAGCTGAAGCTGTATCTAAATTGGCAAGTGGTTCATCAAGGATAAGTATTTTTTGCCCTGTTGCTAGGGTAGATGCTGTAATGAGACGTTGCTTTTGCCCACCAGAAAGTGAGCGTGTTTGAGCAGTTTTATCAATTCTCATTATATTACAAACACGATGAATTTGAATACCTATCTTATCTTGTGGTATTGCAAAATTTTCACATCCAAAGGCAATTTCATCTTCTACAATTTTATGGATGATTTGACTATCAGCGTTTTGCAGCACTATACCTACTTTATGACATGTTTGTGATAAGGTATACCCTTGAATTGACTTTCCATCAATCAATATCTCTCCTGTAATATTACCTGTTATAATATTGGGGATAATGCCAGAAATGATAGATATCAAAGTTGATTTGCCCTCACCTGAAAAACCAGATACTAGTGCTATTTCCCCATATGAAACAGAAAAATTTACATCTTTCAAAATATTATTTTCAAAGCCATGATAAGAAAAACTAACACCAATTAATTCTATAGCTTTCATAAAATCACCACCAAAATAATGCCAGTAAGAAGTCCAAGCAAATATAGTAAATCAAAAATATTAATTACTTCTCTTTTATAAATTGTATGTTTAGATTTATTAAGAGTAAAACCTCTTGTTTCAATGGAAAGTGCTAGAGTATCAGATATATCCACTAATCTTGTCACAAAAGGAATTAAAAATGCACGATAAAAAATTTTAGGGTTCCAAATACTACCTGCGCCTCTAGTTTTCATTGCTTCACGCACACGTTTAATTTCTCCTTTCAAGACAGGGACAAAAGACATTGTTATGAGCATGCCTAAGGTTATACCACGTGGCATATGAAGTTGTGAAAGATTTCGTGTCATGGCTACAGCAGAAATACTCATCCCTGGTACTAAAGCAAGAAACACTGACCCAAACCGATTGAGCATAGCAAGTGCTGTGTTCAAATCTTGATTTGAAGCGTAATAAGCAATGAGTGCAAAAATTCCACCCACTGCTATAAATATAGGCAATACTTTTAAACATTGCTTCCAACAACCAAATAGAAAAAGCCAAACGAATGAACCTATTAAAAAATAGGAGCATCTTGTAGTTTTTGACATGACAAGTCCAAATACCATGATAATCAGCGCAGAGGCTACTGCAAATAAGGGATATAAATTTCTTTTATACCTAAAAAACTCCATTATTTTAATTTTCCTGCTTTCTTCAATTCTCTTGCGATAATCATACCAATAAATGAACCTAGGAAACATAGAGCAATAACTCCCATCGTAATTCCTAAAATTACTCCAACATTTCCACCACCAATAAACATAGATACTGCTGCTTTTTCATTGCCATTGAATGAATAAAACATGTTATAATACATCAATAAAAGTGGAATTGTCATTGGCATGTATAATGTTGTAGCAAATACACATGCCCAATCATTCTTATAGCCTCTAAAAATCAATAGAGTTAATGCTTCTACAACTAGAGCACACAAGATGATAAGCACCATAGGTGGAAACATAAATACTAAAAATATAGAAATGAAAATAGATTGAAGCAAAAGGGAAAATGGCTTTTTTACCTTCATCAATCCAATTACAGGAAATAAAGAAAACTGAATGCCAAGTCCTAACTGGATGATGCCAAATAGAGGTACATTTACAAGAAGAGGCATGACTGCACCTGTAACAAGTGTACATGCAGTTATAATTGCAAGGAATACAATGTCCTTAATTGTATACTTTTTAAAGATTTTTTCTTCTTTTATGATTTTAGGCTCATCTTGCGATTTAAGTTGTTCTTCATTATAATTTGAAATCAATTCTAGAACTTCTTTTTCCTTATCCTCTATCATATCACTTTGTTTTTCATTTAACATTCCTTTACCTCCAACATTTTTCCTTGTTCCACTTTATAAATTCTATCTGCAATTGCCATAGTTGATTCACGATGCGATACAAGAATAATACTTTTTTTATTTTTTTGTTCCTTTAATGATTTTAATATCATGCCCTCATTAATACTATCCACATTACTTGTAGGTTCATCTAATAAAATTAATTCTGCCCCTGTTAAGAAGGCCCTTGCAAGTCCTATTCTTTGTTTTTCTCCTGCAGATAAATGATCTCCAAGTGCTCCAACCTGAGTTTGATATCCCTTAGGTAGGCTCATAATGAAGTCATGAACAGAAGCAAGACGACAGGCCTGTTCTAGTTCTTCTATTGTTGCATTAGCGTTTGCAATACGAAGGTTATCCTCAATTGTCTCATCAAATAGGTATGTTGCTTGACTTACCATAGTTACATTTGCAAGTAAATTTTCTGAATTCATTCTATCAATATCTATATCATTATAAGCAATTGTTCCACTATCCTTTTGCCAAAAACGAAGTAACAATTTCAGAAAAGTAGATTTCCCACAGCCACTTTCTCCTATAATACCAATGATTTCTCCTTTTGTAGCATGCATATGAATATCGTTTAATACATCAATTTGATGATCATAAGAAAAGGATAAATCTGTTACCTTAAGCTTCTCATATTCAATATCAATGCCATTGTGGATTTCTCTTACTACTGGTTCTTCAGCAAGTAAAGAAAGAACTCTATCGCCACTAGCAAAGGTTTGCGTGAGATTTCCAGGTAAATTGGATATAGCAATTACAGGTCCAAAACTACCAAATACTGTAACAACACCTATTATCATTTTTCCAATCGTTAGCATATCATAATAAACAAATGTAATTCCAATACTTAACGTAAGAAGAATTGCTAAAGAAACGAATAATTCTGTTGATGATATAGAATGTGTAATATTGTGCTTCATCTTCTTTGTCTCAGTCAAAAGAACATCAGATCTTTGATTAACTTCTTGTTCTCTTTCTTTTCCAGCATTATTTAAAACTATATCCTTAATACCTTTTATACTATCTAAAAAATAGGCATTAAAGGAGGCAAATTCTCTACGATATTTTACTCCACTTTCTTTCAGTTTTTTTGAAGAAATTATAGGTCTAATCACTCCTATAATAAGATAAGCAAGAATTGCGATAAGTGCCAAATACCAGTTTGCTATAAACCCTACAAATAAAAATACTGCTGTAGATACTAATATTGCTATACAAATTGGAGAAATGGTATGTGCATAGAATACCTCTAATGTTTCAATATCAGAAGTTATCATAGCAATGATACTTCCCTTTTGTTTGCTTTCAAGTTTAGCAGGACATAATTTGCGTAGTGCTCCAAATATCTTATCTCTTAAAGTTGCTAAAAGCTTAAAGGCAATAAAGTGATTGCTGTATTGTTCTAAATAACGAAGTAATCCACGTAATACTCCACACCCTATCGCAAGTCCTATAATCCAACCATAAGAAAGGGCTATTTCTTCTCCAAGTGCTTTGGCAACACCAACAGCACCAAACACAGTAACTCCCATCGCACAAAGAAAACCAAGACTTCCATTGATAACTGCTAAAACCATAACATAAGCAAGACTTCCCAGTAAGAGAATTAAACTTGCCATGATTTTAACACCACTTCTACGTAACTTTTGTTTCCTCATAATACGTAGCCCTCCTCTAATTGCTTTTGAGTTGTAAATAATTTTTCATAGCCTTGCTTTTTATTCATTAAACTCATATGTATTCCACTTTCTTTAACTTCACCATTCTTGATAAAATAGATATTATCAGAAGGAACAACATTTGCTAAGCGATGGGATATAACTATAACACTTTTCTCTTTAGATAATTCCTTTATATTTTGCATGATAATTGATTCACTTTCCACATCAATATTACTAGTTGCCTCATCAAACACATATATATCTTTATTGGCAACTAGATTCACAGCTAGTGCAAGGCGTTGCCTTTGTCCACCAGAAATATTACTTGCATCCTCTGTGATATTCTTTTCTAGACCACCGTTCTTCAAAACAAAATCTAAAAGATTTACTTTCTTAAGTGCAGTATAGATTTCTTCATCTGTTACTGATTTATTAGTAAGTAAAAAATTCTCACGTATAGTTTGATTGAATATATATGTATTGTAACTTACTACTGCTAAATGTGAATAATAACTATCACGCGAAAATGTCTCAAGATGCTTACCACCAATTGTAACACTACCAACTTGTGGCCGTAACACTCCAACAAGCATATTTACAATGGTACTCTTTCCACACCCACTTTCACCTACAATAGAAGTCATTCCTTTTTCAGGGAAAATCATTGTGATATCTTTTAATACATCACGTTTTCCATCATAAGAAAAAGTAATATTTTTGAGTTCTATAATTCGCCCCTTTACTTCCTCTGTTCCCCAAATAGGATCTGGTGTATTTAGAATTGATATAATCTTTCTTCCTGCACTTGCACCATTCATAGCAACATGAAAGGCAGACCCAAATGCACGTAATGGCAAAAAAAATTCTACTGCAACTAAAGTCAAGAATAAAGTATAGATTGGGGAAAGTCCCCAAAAAGCTGTTCCACAGATAGCTAAAGCAATTCCAGCACCAGCTCCACCATAAGCAACCAAGTCCATAATTGTTGTACTTGCAAGCTGCATGACTAAAACTTTCATTGTGATTTTACGAAATTCTTCTGCATTTTCGTTCATTTTACCATGCTGAGTTTCATCCGCTCTATATATTTTTAATTCTTTTAATCCTTGAACACTATCAAGGAATTTATCTCCCATTGAAGTGTATTTTCCCCAATATTTTGCAAAAATCTTTTTTGCATATTTACTTACTGCAATAATTGAAATAGGTATTAATGGTACACAAGCTAAAAGAATGAGTGAGGTACGCCAATCAATCCATACACAAATTATAAATAGTATAATTGGTGCAATCATAGCAAAAAAGAATTGTGGTAGATAACTTGAATAGTATAAATCCAACTGCTCTACACCTTCCATACTCACTTGAGTTAAGCCTGCCATACTCATTTCACCAGTAGATTTAGATCCTAGTTTGATTAACTTATCATAAGTACGCTCTCGTAAATCCTTTTTTACTTTTCTACCTAATATATCCTTCACATTTCCATTCATTTTTGTCATAATAAAACGAATGATAATACTTAGGAGTGCCCCTACTGTAGGATATAAATATGAAAAAATTTCTGCCTTGATAGTTACAAGATAAATTGCCCAACAAATACAGGCTGTTATACAAACATTTGCTATTAGTCCTATGACCTGCAATATTACAGCAATCAATATATATTTTTTATTTTTACCAATGAGTTTAAATAATTCCTTATCTATCATTTTGTTGTTCCTCCTTTTTTTAGTTTCTTTTTATACTTCCTCATTTGTATAACATGAGAAAATGAGAAAATAGGATGTGTTGGTATTAATCGAGGTCCTGCATATTTCATTACTGCCTTAATCTCTGTTCTCATTTCTGGCGTATAACAATGTATTTTACAGAAGGAACAAAATTTTTTATTCTCCTTAAATGGACATTTTTCAAGTCTATATAGAGCGTATGCTTTAAGCTTTTGGCATTCTTCACAAAGCTCTTTTTTCTTTGTTTTATGTTTTCCATGACAATATTTTCTTATCATCACAGGAATAAGTTTTTTTTCTTTTTCCCATGCTTTAAGTGTTTTATTCATAGATATCTACTCCTTTTTACCTTAAATTAAAAAGTTTTAAAAGAAATGAATTCTATTTTTATTCATTTCACTATTCTTATAGGTTAAGAGTTGAATCATTTTAAATTCTATAAATTAGATTTAGATAAGCTCTAATTCACATTTATTTTCTTTATTTGCAAAGAGTAGTTTTAATACTAGTCTACTAACTCTCACACTCCATAAGTATACTCTTTTTATTTTATTTAACATGAAACAGATGAAAAAATTTTCATCTGTTTATCTTGATATGATTTCATTAATTAAATCTGCTATGATATTATTTCCAAAAAACATTCCTAAATCTGTTAAAACAAATCCATCCTCTACTAAAGTTATATATCCTTCCTTAACATATTCGTCTAATAAGTTCTTAAGTATGTCTTCTAAATCCATTCCTAGCTCTTTGCTATAGTTTGAAAGAGCTATGGAATTTTTTTGCATATCATAAATCATTTTATCTAATATGAAATATTTATCCTTTAAAATTTTTCCCATAGAGCCTACTTTGGTTTGAGACAACATAGGATATTCACAAGAATTTCTATAAACATAACAGCCTATATTGCCTCCTGCGCCATGTCCTATAGCTACACAATCTCCTAAACTATGCCGAATCTCCATATATTTATATTCATCTATTTTATCGCGTACAAGTTTAGTGAGTTCTAATACTTCATAACCTTTAGGGCGCAAATAATCTAAGATAAGTTGAAACATTTCTAGTTCATGCTGAACATTTTTCATAGAAGCAAGTGCAGCCTCACTCAAATTCTTAGCTAGTGGAGTTTTTTCATGAATCATTAAAGCATAAAAACTAATACCTGCAAGTTTTAAGGAATCTATAATTTTTAGATCTTCTAATAAGTCATTCTTTGTTTGAAAAGGGAGATTATAAAGCAAATCAATACTCGTATTTCTAATTCCTTTTGCAATCACTTTTTTTATGGTTTCAATAGCTTTAGCACCTGTACCTCTTCTATTTAAAATCTTACGATAAGAATCATTGAAAGTTTGAACTCCAATAGATAAACGATTTACTCCACCTTCGATGAATACATCTATCATGTCATCTGTCAACTCTGTAATAGATGTTTCCACGCTGATTTCAATATCTTTAGAATAAATAAAGTTATTTTTTAAATATTTTAGTATCTCTTTCATTTGGTAAGGCTTTAATGCAGTTGGCGTTCCACCACCAAAATTGATAGCAGAAACCTCCTTTTTAAAATAAGGATAGTTCTTCATGGCTTCTAGTTCTTCTATAATGTATTTATGGTATGTTGTTCTTTTTAATTGATCTGGTCGATGAAAAGGACAAAAACTACAAATCTTATTACAGAAAGGAACATGAATGTAAATAACAAATGGTCTATCATTTCCTTGATGCAATTCTGTTAAAACATAAGTTTCTTTTGAATGTGTCTTATCTTCAAAATAAGTTTTTAAATTACGACTTGCATCATGATGACTTCTATATCTTTCTTTATACATATTAAAAACTAAATGTATGGGTTGGATATAATATTTTAGCAAGTGTTTGATATGCTAAAGCAAACTTAGAATTGGGTTTATTATGGAATAATGTTTTTTCTAGATAAAATATATTTTCACCAATAGAACTACAAATTGCATTCCATAATGGATTATCACCATAAATCTCTTGTAAAAATTCTGAGACTTCCGTTTTAGTAGCATGACATTGGATTAAAATCATAGTTGGCTTTCCTGCATAAACTGCTTCTAAGTTAATTTCTAACCGTTCTGCTTGTGTGTCATTTGCCCAAGAAGATACTATATTTTTTCCACCAAGTTGTTCAATCATAGCACCTGCTACTGTATTTATCGTATTGGCTTGAAAGGATTTTGTCCCAGAAAACATACAAAATACACTTGGTCCTTCTAATCTTTCCACCTCTACAATGACATCTATAACATCATTTAAGGATTTGAGAGCAATGCTTTCCCATAAGTTTTCATTTCCTGTTAAAGATGAAAATACCTTGAACCATTTTAAATAATCACTAAAATCATCGTAGTTCATTGCTACACAAGGAATATTCGCAGCCTCTGCTGGACCAGAAATGGTTTTATATCCAGACATTGCAGTAGAACATATAATTAAATCTGGTTGACTTGCTAGAATAGTCTCAATAGACCATTTACTTCCTGATGATGTAGTAGCCAGAATAGTTACTCCTTCATCTGTTGTAATATCTCTTCCAATATACTCTTTATATAAATCAATAGAGGAAGTTCCTCCAATACATCCGCTTACTACACCGCCTGCCTCATACCAAAGTGTTGTGAAACTTGCATATAGATTACAAACTTTTTTAGGATTTTTCATAAGCGTCATTTCTTTTTGATTTGCATCTTTAAACGTTACACTTGAATCACTAATCACAACTTCATTTGCAGCAGCTAAGAACTGATTGGATAATTCTTCTCTTCTTGTGGTTGTGCTACTATCATCTGGTTTTTTTTCAGGTTGAGGTGTAGAACAACTTACTAAACCAAACAATCCTAAGCCTAAGATCATACCAAATACAACTTCTTTAATTTTCTTTAACATATTCTTTCTCCTTAACTATCTCTAGAGGAATAAAAAATGGACAATTATTTTTACTATCTCTTAAAATATTTGCTTTAATGTTAAATAATTCCTCTAAATTTTTTTCATTAATCATGTCATTTGGATTTCCAATTTGATATAATTTATGATTTTTTATAGCATATAAATAATCTGAATATCTAGCTGCTAAATTTAAATCATGTAAAACCATAACAATCGTAATCCCTAATTCTTTATTTAATTTCTTGATAAGCTCCAAAACTTCTACTTGATAACTTAAATCTAGATAGGTCGTTGGCTCATCTAATATCAAAACCTCTGGATTTTGACAAATACACATAGCTATCCAAGCCCTTTGCCGCTCTCCTCCAGATAAGGTTTGTGCCTCTTGATTTGCTAGATGCGTAAGTCCTGATGCTTCTAGAGCAAAGTCAATCATCTTTTCATCCTCTTCTGTTAATGAATGACCAAATTTTGTGTAAGGGTATCTTCCATAGCTTACTAATGTTCTTACTGTAATATCCTCTGGGGAAGTATGGATTTGAGGTAAATAAGCAATTCTTCTAGCAAGTTCTTTCTTTTTATAGTTTGATAGTTCTTTATCTTCAAAAATTAGTTTTCCAGAATACTCTACCTTTTTTGTTAATGTTTTTAAAAGACTTGATTTTCCACAACCATTCTTACCAATAATGGTATTGATTGATCCTTTTTTAAATTCTAAGGTAATATGATCTAAAACATTCTTTTTCCCATACGAAATTGAAATATCTTCAAATGTAAAATACATATCAAGCTTCCTTCTTTCTATATCTTAATAATAACAGGAAGAATGGTGCTCCTATAAAGGAAATGATAATACTAACAGGAACTTCACCTGAAGGCATAATCACTCTTCCTATCGTATCACAAAGGATAACTAAAACAAAACCTAATACTGCTGATACTGGAAATAGATATTTATAGTCTGATCCAACAATCTGTCTTGCGATATGAGGAACAATTAAACCAACAAAACTGATAAGTCCAGCAACCGCAATTGCACTACCCGCAAGCAATGAAGATACAACAATTAAAATAAATCTAAAAATCTCAGTATGAAGTCCTAAGGAATTTGCTGTCTCATCTCCAAGCATGAGGATATTCATTTTCTGTGGCAAGAAAATGCAGAAAACAATTCCTATCACTGCATAAGGCAAAATTAGATAGATTTTACTCCAAGTAACTCCATTCAATCCTCCTACTAAAAAGCCAGAAGCATTTCCTAAGGAATCTGCCCAAAACGTTTTGATAATATCATTAAATGCCCCAAATAGAGCAGATACAGCCATACCAGCTAAAATCATTTTTACAGGACTTACCCCTTTTTGATAAGCTAAAAGATAAATGAGTAGTGTTGTAATAAATGCGCCTAGAATAGAACCTATTGGTAATAGATAGGATAAAGCTGGAAAAGCAACCAACACAATGTATCCAACAAAGGAAGCTCCACTAGTTACACCTATTGTAGATGGAGAGGCTAAATTATTTCGCATAACGCCCTGTAGAATACAACCTGATAAACTTAAGCAAATTCCTACAAATCCACCAATAATAATTCTTGGTAATCTTGTGTTAAATATAATCAATCTTTCTACGCTGTTATCAGCAATAAATATTCCTTTAATAACTTCTTTAAAAGAAAATTGAATAGTTCCTATGCGAACAGATATAAAAATGGAAATTACTGCTAAAGCAAACAATATAAACAAAAAGGTAAGCTTATATCTTGTCTTCTTAATCATGATAATCCTTAAAAATTTCCTTTACAAATTCTTTTGCGTTTTGATAATCTGTTGCATTAGGATAGCCCAAAGATTCCTTTTGCTTCTCAAAACGTGCTAAAGATAAGTGACCTTTTTCTCCTTCAGGAATTGACAATCTTTGTTGAGTTCTATTTAAATCAATTGCACCTCTACATAAGAAATTTCCTAATAAAATGTTATGTTCAGAAACTAGATTACTGACATTTTGATATACCTTTTTGGCATGTTCTGATTCCATAGAAGCTCCTAACGTTCCAAGAATCAAAATTTTTTTATTTTTCATTTTAGAAATTAGTTCTATGGTATCATCATCAGTTGTACCATGATTACACCAATAGACTAAAACAAAGGTATGAAAACGATGGATAACATCTTCATTTATATAGGTTATATTGTATGGACCTATAGAGTTTGGCACCTCTTCTTTAATTGCATCTGCTATACGAAATGCATTTCCTGTTATAGTTGAAAAAATGATAGGTATTCTCATAATATAAACTCCTCTCTATAAGTTAGCGATAACTAACTATTAATCTTTAAAAAATAGTTAGATATAACTAACCATACTAAATTTTATCATTTTTTTACTTAATAGTCAACATTTTTTTGTTTATAACAACTTATCTATTCACAAAATTGATGTTCTTATCCGTTAGTTAATTGGAATCATATGATTACTTTTATATTCAATATTTGCTAATTTTGCTTGTTTACACAAATCTTTTGTTGGTATTTTATACCATCTACCATCTTTCAAGGTATAGGTTCTTTATTATCATATTACATCAATTCTATAATTTTTCTTTGTATCTTATTCATCTTTTTGCAAAGTTACATTATTCATCTAGCAATTGAGGTTTTCAAGCTGTCAATATAGGAAAAATTTCTTCTTTTTCTTGATGAAACTAAAAGATTCACAAAAAAATACGAATTCATCGTATTATCTACTAATGTCTCAAACCTACTGAAATAATACCTCCAAAAAAGGTTAGGCTTACTAAAATAGTACTAATTTAATTGAAATACAAATGAAAATAAGTAATTCAAATCCCCTCTGAATATAATAGATATTATTTTTTAATAAAAAATTTAATAACAAATAAAAACAAGGGCCGCAACCCTTGTTTGGACCTTAGGCTTCAAAAGTATCCAAGGTGCTATCTAATTCCTATTATATTTCGGCTGTTTTCGTTTAAGACAAATTAGAGTTTCGATATGGCGGAGAGAAGGGGATTTGAACCCCTGCACCGTGTTACCGATCTGCACGCTTTCCAAGCGTGTCCCTTCAGCCTCTTGGGTATCTCTCCATTGGAGCAAGCGGCGGGAATCGAACCCGTACTGACAGCTTGGGAAGCTGAAGTTCTACCATTAAACTACGCTTGCAACTTTATGATTTACATTTTAATTTTTTTTCTAAAATGATTCGAGTTGGAAAAAATTCTCCTAGATGTATTTCAGTTATCCATGCTTCAATAGGAATAAACTTTTCTTCTAAAATGGATTTTGCTTTTAAGACCTCTTCTTCTGTACCACAAAAAATTGTTGTATGTGCATGATATGTAAAACCATCAGCATAATTTCCATCAAATATAGAATGAAGTTTCATAATTAATGGATGATTTTCAGGTTCTAAAAATAAAACTGCATTACCAAAAGTGCTGATTTTTTGTAAGTTCACTTTAAAAGGTGAAAAAGTATCACATGTTTCTTCTATTAAATTCATAAGAGTTTGTTCACATTCTAAAGGAAAACTTCCTAAAGAAATATGAAAAGGAATACCCATTGTTTGAGTACCTTTATAACAGCAAAGAATATCTTTTTGCCATGTAGATAAAAGATTTTGTACTTCTTCATTAAACACAGCATAAACTGTCAAAAACTTTTTCTGTTTCATTTGACATCTCCTTATGAACGTTTTAGATTGTATCACAAATTCATGAATTAGTCAAATCTAGATTAACTAATAATTCCATTGAAATACTTACATTTTTCAGTTTAAATTTGAGTCAACTATCACACACAATTTTCCATACTCTTGTTTCAAAACAGACATAGACCTTAATGTCTCTTGATTTATTATATGAAATCCAATTTAGTTGTCATATAGTTCCATTTCAGCTAGAAGTTTTTCTTCTCCAAATAGTTCAAATCCATAATATTTATAATAGCCATCAACAATATAATATGTTGAAATATAGACTCTATCATTTTGGAAGAAGAATTTACATTCATCTATAATAATAAGTTCATC
>JAIDKZ010000077.1 GCA_029051735.1 Anaeroplasmataceae bacterium
ATATATTCCTATTATACAATATTCAAATTAAAAAAGGTAGTAAATAAAAACATTTTCTAAAAATAAAAACTCTATAAGAGTTCTTATAGAGTATTACGCCATATAAAATTAAAATTCATCTAGTAACTTCTTTAAATTCAACTTGCAATAAATCTTTCAAATTTATAGGGCACATCTTTATTTGATACCCAATTTTCCCAGCTGAAAAGAATATATAATCAAAATCTAAGGCACTCTGATTTACAATCGTTTTAAAACTTTTTTTCATTCCAATAGGACTACAACCACCATGAATATATCCTGTAATATGGAGTAGATCTTTTACTAAAATCAATTCAACTGATTTTTCATTGACTGCTTTTGCAGATTTTTTCAAATCTAATTCTTTATCTACTGGAATAACAAACACATAGAATCGTTTAGATGCGCCTATGACAACTAAGGTTTTAAAAACTTGTTTTGGATTTTGATTTAGAATTTTGGCAACCATAGCACCTTCTACGCATACTCCTTCTTCATGAGGATATGTAAAAGCTTCATATGGTATCTTTTTTTGATCTAAAATACGCATAACATTTGTTTTTTCCATTATCTCACCTTTAGCATTTCATAATATGTTTCAATAGTAGAAAAGTTCATTCTTTTATATATTTCTATAGACGTTTCTTCCAAATCAACCTCTAAATATATTTCATATTTTCCTATTTGCTTTGCATAACAAACACAGGCATCCATAATGGCAGATGCTATTCCTTGATTTTGATATTTCTCTTTTACAAATAATCCTGAAATAAAAATGCTATGATAATATTCAAATGTTATAGCCGTTCCAATAATTTCATTATCTATACGTACTGAAAAAAATCTCATCTTACCTTCTTGAATTTTTTCTAAACTAAACAAAGCATATTTTCTTGCATAGTTATCACCATATAATAAATTTGACTGATAAGAATAATCCAAGTATCCTTCTAAATCATTTTCCAAAACTATATAATCCTTTTTTGACAAAGAATGATAATGATAAGCATTGGTATGCATTAAACCTACTTTTGCTATATCAAAACCTTGAAAAAGATTTTCATCAGTCCAGTTTGCAAGAAATAAAATATAATCTTCCCATTGATAATCTTTTAATGAATCTATTTTATAATCAAATAAATCATAATAATTCAAGCAATATCTTTCTTTAAATTCACTTGTATATTTCCTTCCTTTTTTTTTAGAAAAAAGAATTGCCTCTAAATGTATTATATCTACTTTATCATCATATAGTTTTTGCATAACAATCGCATTTTCTTTATTACTATAGTATTCTTTACGAATATGAATAGGTTGAAAACCTATTTTTTCATACAAGTGAATGGCACCTAAATTAGATTGTCTTACCTCTAGTGTAACATGATTAAGTCCAAGAGGTACCAGTTGGTCAAATAATGTAGTGAGTATTTTTGTTCCATAGCCTCTAGATTGCTTATCCTTATCTACAACAATATTTAAAATCTCTAGTGAAAAACCATCAAAAATAGAGGATACAAAACCAACAATCGTGCCTTCTTCCTCCCAAACACAATGATATGCAAGTGGATTATTTAAATCAACAAGATAATACTCCTCTTCTAAAGATGTGCCTAAATAATCATGTTCTAAACAAACAAGAGTAGGTATATCATTTTTTTGATATTTTCTAAGCATTTAAATTTCGCTCCGCTTCTGTTTCTCTTAAATAATTTGGAACCAAAAGTCTTGGTTCTTTTATAAGAGAAGCATGAGTTATTACTCGATGAGGATTGACTTTAAATTGTTGTTCTGTCACTAAGCTATCATAAGGATTTTTTAATAAATCTTCCTTTACAACCAAAGATTCTGACACCTCATATTTATCATGTTCAAAATCATAAATACAACCAAAACAATTTCCCCTTCTTGCATCTATACTTGCAAGAACACGGCCATTATATCCACTTGCCATAAGATATAATGTTGAGATTGCATATAATTTTATATGAGGTTTTAATGTAGCAATCATTTTTCCTACAGTAACTCCCATTCTTACACCTGTATAAGATCCTGGACCATACCCTACGATAACTTGATCAATATCAGATAATTCAAGACTTGCTTGATCACAAGCTTGTTGAACTTCTACTAAAATTGCACGAGCATGATCATTCTTTCCATTGACATAAGATTCATATAGAATCAAATCATTCTCACATAAAGCCGTATATAATATATTAGTTGCTGAATCAATAATTAAGGTTCTCATAATCTTTTTACTATCTCCTCATAATGTGGACCATACGCTTTAACAGTAATTTTTCTATTAAATTCATCAATACGTTCTAAATGAATTTCCAAATATTCTTTAGGCAATATTTCCTCTATTTGATAAGGCCACTCAATTACACATACACCATCCCCATTGATATACTCTTCTAAATCATAATCTTGATTTAAACCTTCAAGACGATATAAATCTAAATGATAAAGTGAAATTCTACCATGATATTCTTTTACAATAGTAAAGGTAGGTGAATTGATTATTTTTGTCACACCTAAAGATTTTCCAATTCCTTTTGTTATTGTGGTTTTCCCAGCAGACAAATCACCTGTTAAAAGAATTACATCAGAAACTTCTAAAAGAACTCCTATTTTCTCTCCTAATTGTATTGTATCTATTGCCTGATTACTTTCAAAGCTTTTTTCCATTTTCATCACCATTAAAAGTATATCACTTTCTGTAATAAAAAACAAAATAATTTCTTTATTTACAAAAAAACTCTCCTTTACTGGAGAGTTTTAAATTCATTTATTTTATTCTGCTTGTGGTAAAACACCATCAGTTAAATTTACTTTATATTCTTTTATACCTTCTGTATATGAGCTTACTTCAGATGAATATGCAAAGGCATAATATACAGGAATCATTAAATATACTCTAGCAACATCTTGCTTGCCATCAAAATGTACACAATAAGTAGGTAGGTATACTACAATAAGGTTTCGATCATCATTTTCTTTTTCTGTAAAATCATTTGGTAAAAGAACATCTTTTGTAATGGATAGATTTTCTACCAAACTTACACTTCTATTTTCAACTATAGAAAAAGATTTTGACAATTTTTTTGCAATACCATAATCTTTATTATTCATTTCATTAACAAAGTTTTGGGTAGTTCCAGATAATAACTTTGTATTAAAATACAATAAATTGATACGGAATTTTTGAAGACGATGATCTGTATATTCTTCTATATTAATACTATTATAAAATAATGATTCATTTGCTTCACTTGCAATTTTCACATCATAATACTCTATATTTCTGTCAATGTCTGCTTTTAGGCTATCTCCATTTAAAGTGTTATCTAAATTTAAAGCAGTTTTAATTTCAGTAGTTGGATAATCCCTTATTAACTCTACAGAGTTTTTCTTTCCACTGCACCCTGTTAATATAATAGATAAACATAATATTAAAA
>JAIDKZ010000078.1 GCA_029051735.1 Anaeroplasmataceae bacterium
AAATCTGTGATCCAATATGAGAGTGAAAGCCAACTAAATTTAAATATTTTGAATTTTGGACTATAGTTAACATTTCCTTATAGTCTTTAGAACCATATAGAACACCAAATTTTGAATCAATGTGAGCAGTAACAATAAACTTATGAGTATGTGCTTCTACTCCAACATTTAAACGAAAATAAACATTAATAGGATTTTGTAATTCTTCGCATAATTGCTCTAGCAAATTTAATTCCATCAAATTATCAACTACGATATACCCAACATGTTCCTTAATTGCAAATCTCAATTCCTCTTCACTTTTATTATTTCCATGAAAATAGATTTTGGACATATCAAAGTTAACAGCCTTTGCGGTCATTAATTCTCCTAAAGATACAACATCCAAAGACAAATTTTGATTATGAACAAATCTTAGCATTTCTTTTACACAAAAAGCTTTTGAGGCATATAGAATCTCTGTTTGAAACATAGAAGATTTAAAATAATACTTATATTTTGTAATAACTTCTTTCATTCTATCCACATCATAAATATATAATGGTGTTCCATATTTTTCCTTTAATAAAGAATAATCCATAAATACCTCCAAAAAAATAAAGCGCTCAAGCGCTTCTATGATTCTATTTATTCATCTTAGCGCCTCTACATAAAATGTAGGAGTGATATAAGTATTCCTTATATCCCCATAGTCATTCTTTGCCAAGAAAGACCATTCGGCAATGGTTACCTTTCATCTACTTCACAGAATGCCTTCTCCATAAACTACTATTTTACATTGCTACCTCTAAATATAAAAATTTAACGATACTATTATACTACAATACAATAGAAATGTCTAGAAATAATCTATTATTCTTACTTATTTTGTTTTTATTTGAGCAACTCTAACTTCTCTTTGCAATAAATCAATTTCTTTTTTTAATTGCCGATTATGATATTGATTAGCTAAAAACTCAGGTGTCACTCCATATTGATCAGTTCGATTCACATTTTTAATAGTCAAATGATTTTTAATTTTGGAAACATCATCTATATATATTGCGTAATGCAATGGAAATTTTTTCTTATATTGTTCTAAACCATATAAATCAATTTTTTCCCTTAAAAACTCCTTTGTTGATTTTTTAGAGGAAATATCAAAAAGCGTTTCACAATTTTTATTTTTTATATCAAAAACAGCTCCATTTTGTAAAAGCAAATCAATACTTTCTTTATTATTATTTCGAACTGCATAAAATAATGCAGTTTCTCCTAAATGATTCTTATGATTCACAAATACTTTTTGTTCAATTAAAAACTTAACAACAGATAAAGCATTATGTTCAACCGCAATTATCAAAGGAGTATTTCCAAAACAATTTTCTTCATCAGTTAAATTTTGATAATGCCCTAAATATTCTATCAATTTTAAATTCTTAGATCGAATTAAAGCCATAAAAACAGTTTCCCCATTAAAATCCTTTATGGACAAGTCTAGGTCATACTTCTCTAAATATAAACGAACCATTTGTTCTCTTCCATATAAACAAGCTAAGTACAATGGACTTTGACCTTTAAAGTTTTCTTTCAAAGGATTTCCAGTAGTCTTAAAAAGCATTTTTAAATACCCTAAGCGATTATGAATTACAGCATAATGAAAACATGTATTACCAAAATCATCAGCAAGATCTACATTACAATAAGAGGATAGTAGTATCTGAACCATTTCTGTTTGATGCATTTTAATTGCCACCGCTAATAAAGTCTGATTTCGTTCATTTACTACATTTATATCACCAAAAGAAAGATAGGAGTTCATTTTTTCTATATCATTTTGGATGATATATTCAAATGGTTCTTTCATCTTTTTGTTAACCTTTATTTACTAAATCTTTAAAGCTTTTTGCTGACTTAAATACAGGTGCTTTTGAACCTTCAATAAAAATTTCTTCTCCTGTTTGAGGATTTCTTCCAGTTTTTCTTGCTCGTTCATGCACTTCAAAGGTTCCAAAGCCAGTTATTACAACCTTTTCCCCTTTTACTAAAGAATCCATAATGGTTTCAAATAAAGCACCAATTAACTCCTCTGCTTGTTTTTTGGTCGTATCAAGTTTTTCTGCTATGCTGTTGACTAATTCTGGCTTATTCATTGTAATTCCTCCAAGAAATGCTATTTTATAAAAAAATTATATCATATATTTAAAATTTTATATATCCAAATTATAGAAAAAAAACGTATAAAAAACGTTTTTATCATTATGATTATAAAGTTTTTTTAAAATTTAAAGCTTCTCACTATAGGCATTCAGTTTTTTTACAATTCGAATAAAGCTATCTGTATCATCATCACCAAGTACAGAAACAATATCTTGAACCTTATTTAAAATAAATTGATGCATTAGAAGATATTCTTTTTCCTTATTCTTATTAAAAAATATAATTTGTTTAGTGGAAAACTCATCCTTTTTTCGATATACGAAATCTTGTTCAACAAGCTGATTAATAGTTCGATTTGCCAACGATTTTAACATCTTTGTAAAATGCAAAATATCCTTTAAATATACGCCTTTTTGCTGCTGATAAGCTTCATACACTAAATTCAAAATAATAGCCTCATTATAATTATAATGTTCAATGATTCGATTATTTTTAATAATTGATGATAAACGAATCCAAGATTTTATGATTTCTTCATTTCTATCCATACTACTAACCTCATAAATTATACTTTGATTATACTCGTTTTTTTATTTTTTACAATAGAAAACACTCCTTTTTTAAGGAGTGTCTTTTAGCTTAAATAGAATCAATAATCCCACTGAAAATAATATTTCCTCTAGGATCTTGTACAATAAATCCAAAATTTCTATTGATGATGAAATCATATTCCTTAATTGGAGGAGGAGCTGATGCATCTCCTAAAATGATAGTTACTGCAGCCCCTTCAATCCCTTTTTCATTCACCTTAAAAATTGAAGCATGATTTAAATCTCTACAATAAGCAGGTGATTCTGTAAGATTGGAAAAATCACAATATTGGGGGTCAAATATTGAAGATATATTAAAAATTTCTTTTGCATACAATTTATATTTCCTTAAAAATTCTTGTTCTTCCATCGCTTTCCCACCTTTCCCTACACTAATAAAACAAAAAAAATAAATAAAAAGTGACATTTATTTTAATTATATTAAAAAGAAACACTTCTAACAAGAGAAGTGTTTCTTATTCTATAAAACTTTACTTAAAAATTCCTTACAACGCTCAGTTTTAGGATGAAGGAATATATCTTCTGGAGTTCCTTCTTCTAAAATAATTCCCTGATCCATAAATAGAACACGATCTGAAATCTCTTTTGCAAATCCCATTTCATGAGTGACTATGACAATCGTCATTCCTGTTTTTGCCAATGACTTTATGACTTCTAGTACTTCTTTTACCATTTCTGGATCTAAAGCGCTTGTTGGTTCATCAAATAGCATAACATCTGGCTGCATGGCAAGTGCTCTTACAATCGCAAGTCTTTGTTTTTGTCCACCAGAAAGTTTTGTAGGCTTTTGATCTGCCTTACTTTCCAATCCAACTCTTTGTAACAGATCATATGCCATTTTTTTGGCTTCTTCTTCTGTCATTTTTTTAGTTAATGTAGGTGCTAAGGTAATATTTTCTAAACAAGTAAGATTTGGAAAGACATTAAAATGCTGAAATACCATTCCCATTTTTTGGCGATAAACATTTAATTCACTCTCCATTTTTTTCTTATACATTCGGTCCTTTTTCTTTGATTCCTTTAGTTTAGATTTTAAAGTTTCATAATCAGGTAAACTTTTATATTCAACATGATTTTCTATAAATTCCTTTAAATCCTGTTTTATTACTTTAGTATCTGATTGATAAAGACAATTTCCTTCAAATGTAATTTCTCCACTATCAGGAACTTCAAGCAAGTTTAAACAACGAAGAAAAGTTGATTTTCCACTACCTGAAGAACCAATAATGGATACGACTTCTCCTTTATAAATGCTTTGATTGATCCCTGATAACACTTTTAAATCACCATAACTTTTTTGAAGATTTCTAACTTCAATAAGAGAACTTTTTTCCATTAATCCATCAACTTCCTTTCTGCCAATTTAATCAGTTTAGATAAACTAAATGTAATTATGAAATAGATGACTGCAATGATGATATAAGGAGTTAATGCATCATATGTAGC
>JAIDKZ010000079.1 GCA_029051735.1 Anaeroplasmataceae bacterium
GGCTAAGGATATAGTCAAAACAGACTATGTATTAGTTTTACAATTATCTTTACTCTTTTTTTCCTTTATCTATATCCTTTCTGCTTCCTTAGATTTTTTTGAACATGATGAAAATGACTTATATATTTTTAAAAATTTATTGTCTTTATTATCTTTAAGTGTATTTGTTTGTTGTTTTATTTTTACATTTATTTTCTATTTTTTGCGATATCGCTATTTTGACAAGCATATCACAAAAGTAGAAGATACATTAAAACAAATGATGGATGAAAGTATTGAAGAAAACTCTATAGACCAAGAAGATGTTCGCTTTTACAATATAGAAATCGATTTAGGTGGTCAACTTACATTGCCAGTTTTGCCTTATATGAATGAATTCCGTTTTGAAGAAAAACTGATGTATGCTACAACTTTAATTAAACAAATCTATTCTAAAGCAAAGAATTATTTATTGAGTTATGGATTTACATCTAGAATTTTAAAACATCAGGAGGAATTCAATCAAAAAGAATGTCAAATTATTTTCACTTATGACTTATGTTTATCTGCTATGTTCAATAATGTGCAATATACATTAGATAGTTATGAATCTTTAGATGAATTTTTGAAGGAAATAGAATATTTAATTGTTGAAAATCAATTTGTTAAACTTAATTTTTATGAGCCTATCTCATATGATACATTGTTATTACCTAGTGGAAAAGTAATTCTAAAAGGACTAGGATATGATTTGGCTTTTATAAATGATTTTGTGAATGCTAAAAATCTACCATCTGAAATGCCTAAGAATCTTAAAGACTATATACCAAGAATTCATTTAAATGATGATATAAATAACGATCCTACAGAGATTCATCTAGATACGCTTTGTAATTTCTTTCATGATGATGAAATTGTAAGTACAGAAACTGTTAAGAAAAATAAAACTTTTAAAAGGACACAGGCACTTTATATCAAGGGAAGAGGAACGCTTAATCGTAGATTTATATTATTTGCTGAAGATTATGATGAACTTGCTCTACAAATGATTCTACTAACAGATAGTACATGTGTTTTATTAATACATTAGCATAATTTCCCTCAATTTGGTATTTGAGGGATTTTTTTGTTTCAATTTAAGGCTTTTATGCTATAATGGTAAAAGTGAGGTGGATAAAATGATTAAGCAATTATTTAAAAAAATTAAAGCGTATGATACAATTATTATTCATCGTCATTCACGACCAGATTTAGATGCATTAGGAAGTCAAAGAGGGCTTGCACTTGTTCTAAAGCATGCATATCCAAGCAAAAAGATATATATGGTTGGAGATATGAGTGAACGATATGCTTTTTTAGGAGAAATGGATGAGATTGATGCATCCCTTTATCAAAACAGTTTAGTAATTATAACAGACGTGGCAGTTTCTCATATGGTAAGTGATGAGCGATATAAACTTGCAAAAGAAGTTTTTATTATTGATCATCATAAGAATGCAAGTGATATTACACAAAATGTGATATGTGATAGTTCTAAGGTTGCATGTGCTGAACTGATTGCTGAAATTCTATTAGAGAAAAAATATTTTATACCTAAAGATGCAGCTACTGCACTTTATGGAGGAATTGTTACAGATAGTGGACGTTTTCAGTATGGAGAAACTACTGGCAAAACGCTTTATATTGCTGGCAAACTTTTAGATTTAGGTGCAGATAAAGATTTCATTTATAAAAATTTATACACAGAAAGTTTGAAGGAGCGTCAATTAAAAAATTGGTTTGCTGCTCGTTTTGAGACAACAAAATCTGGAGTAGCTTATTTGAAAAATGGTCCTGAAATTTTTAAAAAATTTGATGTAGATTTTTTTAATATTTCCAGAGGCATGGTTAGTGTTATGGCTGGAATAAAAGAAATTTCAATTTGGTGTAATTTTACATACGATATTGCAAATAATAAAGTTGTAGGCGAATTCCGTTCACGCGAAATTTCCATTGTTCATATTGCTAAAAAATATGGTGGTGGTGGACACGATTTGGCTTGTGGTGCAACTTTAAATAGTTTTGAAGAAGCTGATTTAGTTATTAAAGATTTTGATAGGTTGTTGATGGAAGTATGAAAGCAAGAGTTCATTCCTTTGAATCCTTTGGAACTGTAGATGGTCCTGGAATTCGGTATGTAGTATTTTTAAAAGGCTGTCCTTTGCGTTGTAAGTATTGCCATAATCCAGACACTTGGAAAATGGAGAATGCTAAGGAATATAGTGTAGAAGAAATTGTAAAGCAAGTGCTAAAATATCGTGGATATTTTGGAAGTACTGGTGGTGTTACAGTATCTGGTGGAGAGCCTTTAACTCAAATTGATTTTGTTATTGAATTCTTTAAAGCACTAAAAAAAGAAGGAATTCACACTGCATGTGACACCTCAGGAGCAACATTTTCATTAGAAGATGAAATAATCTATCAGAAGTATTTAGAGTTAATTCAATATACAGATTTATTTTTATTAGATATTAAGCATATTGATTTAGAGGAACATAAAAAATTAACTGGAATGAGTAATCAATCGATTTTAGCTTTTGCAAAATTCTTATCAGATCATAATAAAAAAATTTGGATACGTCATGTTTTGGTGCCAACGATTACTTTAGATGATGTATATTTAAAAAGATTAAAAGATTTCATTGATACACTAAAAACCGTAGAGAAAATTGAGGTTTTACCTTATCATACTATGGGAATCGTGAAATACCAAAATCTAGGTATTCCCTATCCCCTAGAAGGTATTCATCCACCTACAAAAGAAGAAATCAATCATGCAAAAAAGATATTAGGAGTGATTGTAAATGAAACTGAATCAGCAAAACCTTAAGCAAGCGTTGCAGGGAATAACTATCATAGAGGTATCAGGTGAATCTTGTGCAAATTGTTTAACTTTATATCCTATACTCAATCAAATCATAAAAAATCGATCAGATTGTGTTTTACATCATTTAGAAATAGATGAAAATACAGCCCCTATTGCTTTAAATTGGCATATTGAATCTGTCCCAACAATTTTGATCATGAAGGATGAAGAAGAGTATGCTAGATGTAGAGGATATCAACCTTATGAAATTTTAGAATTATGGATTGATGCCAAAATTGAGCAAATAAAGGAAAAATTTGGAATAAATTAAGAACGATTCTTAATAATTTTTAGAGAAATAGCAAATTATATGTTGAAACAATATTATTTTTTTGCTACAATGCAAATGGTGGTTAGTTGTAACTACCTATAGAAAGAAGAGGAAGATTTTATGTATAAAGGATGGGAAGGCTTTACCCTAGGAAAATGGAGCAATGATGAGGTTGATGTTCGTGATTTTATTCAAAGAAATTACAGCCCTTATGATGGGGATGCTAGTTTCTTAGAAGGCCCAACAGAAGCTACTAAAAAATTATGGAATATCATTTTGGACTTATCAAAAAAAGAACGTGAAGCAGGCGGAGTTTTAGATGCAGATACTGATATCATTTCTACATTAACAAGCCATGCTCCTGGTTATATAGACAAGGATTTAGAAAAAATTGTTGGATTACAAACGGATAAACCATTTAAAAGAGCGCTTCAGCCTTTTGGTGGTATAAAAATGTCTGTACAGGCTTGTGAGATGTATGGCTATCAAGTTTCTGATCGTGTTAAAGATATTTTTACAAAATATCGTAAAACCCATAATGATGGTGTTTATGATGCATATACACCTGAAATGCGTGCTGCAAGGTCAGCTCATATTTTAACAGGACTTCCAGATACTTATGGTAGAGGAAGAATTATTGGTGATTATCGTAGAGTTGCTTTATATGGTGTGGACTATCTTATTCGTCATAAGGAATTAGATAAATCTTTGATAGATGGAGAAATGCTTCCTGAAAAAATAAGAGATCGAGAAGAACTTTCTGAACAGATAAAGGCACTAAAGGCGTTAAAGGAGTTAGCACAATCTTACGGATGTGATATTTCAGAACCAGCAAAAACAGCAAAAGAAGCCATTCAGGCACTTTATTTTGGCTATTTAGCAGCTGTTAAGGATCAAAATGGAGCTGCGATGTCTATTGGTAGAAATTCAACATTCTTAGATATTTATATTGAAAGAGATTTGGCAAAGAAAATTTTAACAGAACAAGAGGCTCAAGAATTAATAGACCATTTTGTTATGAAATTACGCATTGTAAAATTCATGCGAATTCAATCATATAATGAATTATTTTCTGGTGATCCAACTTGGGTTACAGAGTCTATAGGTGGTATGGGAACAGATGGAAGAACATTAGTTACAAAAAGTTCTTTCCGTATCTTACATACATTAGTGAATTTAGGACCTGCCCCAGAACCAAATTTAACAGTTTTATGGAGTAAAAGTTTACCAATGCATTTTAAGCGCTTTTGTGCTGAAATTTCTATTAAAACATCTTCCATTCAATATGAATCAGATGATTTAATGCGACCTGAAATGGGTGATGATTATTGTATTGCTTGTTGTGTATCTTCTATGAGAGTAGGAAAAGATATGCAATTTTTTGGAGCTAGAGCCAACCTAGCAAAATGCTTATTATATGCTTTAAATGGTGGTAAGGATGAATTAATGCTGGATAAAAAAACTGGACTTCCACTCCAAGTATCCCCTAAATTTGAATCCATCACTACAGACACACCTTTAAACTATAAAGAGGTTATTGATAAATATGAACAAATGATGGAATGGCTAGCAGGACTATATGTCAATACATTAAATTTGATTCACTATATGCATGATAAATATTCTTATGAAGCATTAGAAATGGCTTTACATGATACTAAGGTTAGAAGATTTTTTGCTACTGGAATTGCTGGACTTTCTTGTGCAGTGGATTCCTTATCTGCAATTAAATATGCAAGAGTCACACCTATTAGAAATGAATTTGGTATTATTACTGATTTTAAGACAGAAGGAGATTTCCCAAAATATGGAAATAATGATGATCGTGCAGATGACATTGCAGTTTGGTTAGTTAAGACATTTATGAATAAAATTAAAAAGCACTATACATATCGTGAATCTGTTCCTACTATGTCAATTTTAACAATAACTTCAAATGTGGTTTATGGTAAGAAAACTGGGAATACTCCAGATGGACGTAAGGCAGGAGAACCACTTGCTCCAGGTGCTAATCCAATGCATGGAAGAGATTCTAATGGTGCACTTGCATCTTTAGAAAGTGTTGCAAAACTGCCATACGATTATTCAAAAGATGGTATTTCTAATACATTTTCTGTTACGCCACAATCGTTAGGAAAGGAGGATTAATTTATGTCTAGAGTAGATAATTTAGTTCAAATGCTTGATACTTATGTTGCAGATGGAGGATATCACTTGAATGTAAATGTATTTAATCGTGATACTTTATTAGATGCCCAAAAGCATCCAGAAAAATATCCTCAACTTACAATTCGTGTTTCAGGCTATGCAGTAAATTTTATTAAATTAACAAAAGAACAACAGGATGATGTAATCAATCGTACGATTCATGATTCTATGTAAGCTAAGCACATTGCTTAGCTTTTTTTAAAAAAATATTATTTTTTAGAGTTTTTTGTAAAAAGAAAAGCGATAAATGATTGAAATTTTTTAAATTTTATTATATATTATTATATAAGAATGAATTGAAAAAAGGAACGTGATTTTATGGAATATATAGAGGATAAAGGAATAGTTGTAATTTTTTCAAAACGAATGGGAATAGAGACACTTACTTCAAAGCTTGCTTTATTAAACGGCGAACAGATGAAGAAATTTTTCCAAGATCGTGAAATAAAAATTCCTAGAAAGATTAATGCTATGGCTTTAACTAGTGCATTAAATGAAAGAATTAAAACTTTAGATTCACATTCTTTAACAAAGGATGCTTTTTCTCAGTTGGAAAATTATTCCAATTTTACGGAATTTCAACTTCAGAATTTATTTGAAAAAATTGGTACAAATGAAGATTTTTATATCTATCGTAAAAATCTTTGGCAGATATTAATCAAAAATCATGTTGGAATTAATCTTTTAGATGGTGAAGTTACTAGACTTCTTAATATGAAAAAAAATCCATTAGTGACCTTTGTTCATTATTCAAAATGTCTTTCAGAGGTTACTTTAGATG
>JAIDKZ010000008.1 GCA_029051735.1 Anaeroplasmataceae bacterium
AAAAAAAATCTACAAATTACCTCAAGATATACTAGATAAAGAACATATGATATACAATCTAATGGCTTGCATTTCAGCAACGTCATTGGTCAAAGGAATCACACCTAAACATATTCGAAAAGGGATTGAAGGTTTTGAACAAATAGAATATCGTCTTACCAAAATTAATCCTTTTATCTATAATGATGCGAAAAGCACAAATCCTTACTCAACAATTGCTGCTTTAAAATGCTTTGATAAAGTTGGATTGATTTGTGGTGGCTATGATAGGAAAGAAAACTTAGATTGCCTAAATGATTATTTAAATAAACTTAAGAAGGTTTATGCCTTTGGTTCAACTAAGGAAAAAATCAAGAAGTATATGCAACTTCATCGAATTCCATGTGAAACTTTTGATACCTTACAGGATGCCTTTAAATTAGCCTATGCAGAACATGAAAATGAAATCATTTTGTTTTCTCCAATGTTTGCCAGCTTTGATCATTTTAAAAATTATAATGAACGAGGAAAATATTTTAATGAGATTGCAGCTGAGTTACTAAATGGAGAAATTATGTAACTAGTTACGTTTTTTCTTGCAAAGTAATGTATTTTGATATAAAATAAGTTTGCAGTTAAAATTTGTAGGAGAATTAAATGATGAATAAATATGTAATTATGATGGATGTATCTGGTGATGTTACACAAGAAACAGTAGATACATATGATTTGAAATTTGTGCCAATGCAATATTCTTTAGGGGAAGAAATGAGAACTTCATATGGTCGTGAGCCTGAGGAAATTATGAAGAAATTTTATGAAGGACAAAAAAATGGCGATTTGACTAGAACTTCTCAAATTACTCCTTATATGTATGAAGAATATTTTTCACCTTATTTAAAGGATGGATATTCTGTTTTATATTTATGTCTTTCTAGTGGTTTATCTTCAACTTTTAGTGCAGCACTACTTGCAAAAGAAAGTTTAAAGGAAAAATTTCCTGATGTTGATGTGTTCCCAATTGACTCATTATCTGCTACTGGAGGTATGGGGCTATTGATAGAGCGTGCTTTAGTTAATCGAAAGAATGGAATGAGCATTGAAGAAAATTATGAGGATATTTTAAATGTAATTCCTAAAGTACGTTGTTGGTTTATGGTTCAAGACCTTCAATATTTAAAACGTGGAGGAAGAATAAGTAGTACAACTGCATTTGTTGGCGGACTTTTAAATATTAAGCCTATTTTAAGAATAACTCCTGATGGTAAACTTTTAAATATAGGTAAAAAACGTGGAAATAAAGCCACAGTGAATGCTTTATTTGAGTATTTTAAGGAAAATTATAATCCTGATTTAGGAAATACAATATATATATGTGATACTTTGGCAAAGGATTTATCTGAAGATTTAAAAAACAAAGTATTAGAAATCTATCCAAACATGATTGTAAAGCAAGAAACATTATGCCCTATTATAGGAGCTCATACTGGTCCTGGCATGCTTGTAATCAGTCATTTTGCAAAATAAAATGATGTATAAATTCTCTAAAACATAGAGAATTTATTTTTTTATTCCACTGAATTGGTAAATCATGGATGAATTTAAAAAAGAGAGATTTTTGTGTACAATTTTGCATTTTTTTGTTTCACATGATTTTATTTTATGATATAATATTTTTATATCAGTGAAAACGGTTTTTAAATTATAACAAAAGGATGTGTTTGATAAATGAAATTGAGAACTGATGCTGTTAAACTCATTGAAGGAATCTGTGATCGTTATAAAAATGAAGCTACTCCTTTGATGCTTATCTTAAGTGATATTCAAAAAGAATATGGCTATATTCCTTTAGAAGTACAGGAGGTAGTTTCTAGAAAGTTAAATATTCCTGTATCTGATATTTATGGTGTAGTTACATTTTATTCATTTTTCTCTTTAACACCTAAGGGGAAATATGTAATTGGGGTATGCTTAGGAACAGCATGTTATGTAAAGGGTGGTCAAAATGTTTTAGATAAATTTTCAACCCTTTTAAATATTAAGTCTGGTCAGACTACAGAAGATGGATTATTTACTTTGGATTCTTTACGTTGTATTGGAGCATGTGGAATAGCACCTGCTGTATCTATTAACGGAAAGGTTTATTCTAAAGTAACTGTAGATGAGGTTGAAAAGATTATTGATTTCTACTGGAAGGAGGAAGCAGCTCATGGAGCAAATTAAGACTAAGGAGCAATTAGAAGAAAAAATTGCACATTGTACCAATTGTTTACATGCTAAGTTGACTTCAAATGAAAAACGGTCTGTTTTAATTTGTGGTGGTACTGGATGTTTGGCTAATGAATCAAAAGAAATATTAGAGAAAATCAGAGAAGAAATTAAGGCAAATGGTTTAGAAGATAAGGTAGAGGTTAATCAGGTTGGATGCTTTGGATTCTGTTCTCAAGGTCCATTTGTTAAAATTATGCCTGAAGATACTTTATATCGTACAGTAAAGGTTTCAGATGTTGAAAAAATTGTTCAAGAAGATTTGCTAAATCATCAGATTGTAGAAGAATTGTTATATGTTGATCCAGCTACAAATAAAAAAGTAGTAAAACAAGATGATATAACGTTTTATAAAAAGCAAAAGAGAATTGCTTTACATGGCTGTTCAACAATTAATCCAGAGGATATAGAAGAAGCTTTAGGTGATGGTGCTTTTAAAGGATTGTTAAAGGCGCTATCAATGGATCCTAAGGATGTAATCCAAGAAGTACTATCTGCAGGTTTACGTGGTAGAGGTGGTGCTGGATTCCCTACTGGAAAAAAATGGCAGTTTGCTTATGATGTTCAAAGTGATATAAAATATGTTGTTTGTAATGGTGATGAAGGGGATCCGGGTGCTTTTATGGATCGTTCCATTTTAGAGGGAAATCCACTTGCTGTTATTGAAGGTATGATGATAGCTGGTTATGCAATTGGAGCTTCTCAGGGTTATTTTTATGTAAGAGCAGAGTATCCTGTTGCTATTGATCGTTTAAAGATTGCTATTCATCAGGCAGAGGAATTAGGATTGTTAGGTGAAAACATATTAGGTACTAATTTCAGTTTTAATGTTGGTATCCGTTTAGGTGCAGGAGCATTTGTTTGTGGAGAAGAAACTGCTTTATTGAACTCCATTGAAGGAGAAAGAGGAAATCCTCGTCCTAGACCTCCATTCCCAGCTGTAAAGGGATTATGGGGAAAACCAACGGTTATTAATAATGTTGAAACATTAGCTTGTGTTCCTTATATTTTACGTGAAGGAGCAAAGGCATTTAATTCTATTGGAACTGATGGTTCTAAAGGAACTAAGGTTTTTGCTTTAGGTGGAAAAGTAAATAATGTTGGTCTTGTGGAAGTTCCAATGGGAACAACTTTACGTGAATTGATTTATGATATTGGTGGTGGAATCCCAAATGATAAAGCTTTTAAAGCTATTCAGACTGGTGGACCATCAGGTGGTTGTTTAACAATAGATGATCTTGATACGCCTATAGATTATGATAATTTGGTAGCTGCTGGATCAATGATGGGATCTGGTGGAGCTATTGTAATGGATGAAGATAACTGTATGGTTGATGTTGCAAAATTCTATATGGAATTTATTTGTGATGAATCTTGTGGAAAATGTACACAATGCCGTATTGGAACAAAGCGTCTATTAGAATTCTTAACTAAGATAACAGAGGGTAAGGGTGAAGTGGATGATATTGTCAAACTAGAAAGTCTTTCTAGCACAATTAAGGTTGGTGCTTTATGTGGTCTTGGTAAAACTGCTGCAAACCCTGTATTATCTACTTTACAAAAGTTTAAGGAAGAATATCTTGCACATATTGTAGATAAGAAATGTCCTGCAGGAGTATGTAAGAGTTTGATTGATTATCATATTGATTCAGAGAAATGTAAGAAATGCTCTATGTGTTCTAGGGTTTGTCCTACTAACGCAATTACTGGTGTACCAGGAAAAGAGCCTTATGTTATAGATACTAGCAAGTGCATTAAATGTGGTACTTGCTTAGCAACATGCAAATTTAACGCAATTTATAAAGGATAGGAGGAGAAGAATATGGCACTTGTTAATATTAAGATAGAAGGCTTTCCATATATGGTTGATGATTCATTAACTGTTTTACAAGCCTGTAGAAAATGTGGTTATAATATTCCTTCTCTATGTTCATTTAAGGATGGAAAATGCTCTGTAGCTAGTTGCCGCGTATGTTTAGTTCGTGTAGATGGCGTGAAGGATTTAGTTGCTTCTTGTGTATATCCTGTAAGAGATGGTTTGAGCATTCATATAACTGATCCAGATGCTGTTATAGCTAGAAGAACCAGTGTAGAACTTTTATTATCTAACCACAACCGTAGTTGTCAAGAATGTTATAAAAATGGTGATTGTGAATTATTAGAGGTAGCACATTTGGTTATGGCAAGACCACATTTTTATGGTGGAAGCCAAACTCCATCTACCTATGACAAGGTAGCACCTTCTATTATAAGGGACACATCAAAATGTATTTTATGTGGCCGTTGTGTAGAAGCATGTAAAGAAGCACATGGAATTGGTATTTTGGGATTTGAAAATCGAGGATTTGACACAATTGTAGGTCCTTCTGGAAATCGTTCCTTTGCAGATTCTCCTTGTTTACAGTGTGGACAATGTATTAATGTATGTCCTACGAGTGCACTAATGGAACATAGTCAAATTGATCGTTTGGATGAAGCAATGGCACAGGGAAAGAAAATTATAGTGCAGGTTGCTCCAGCGGTTCGTGCTGCTATAGGAGAAGAATTTGGACTTCCAATTGGAACTCCTTGTACAGGAAAGATGGTTGCTGCATTACACCGATTAGGCTTTTATCGTGTATTTGATACAAACTTTGGTGCTGACTTAACAATTATGGAAGAGGCAAGTGAGTTACTAGAAAGATTAACACATAAAACAGGACCTATTCCAATGATTACTTCATGTTCCCCAGGATGGATCAATTACTGTGAATATTTTTATCCAGAATTAATTCCAAACTTATCTACAAGTAAATCACCACAAGCAATGATGGGGGCAATTATAAAATCCTATTATGCGCAAAAGAATAATATTGATCCAAAAGATATTTTTGTAGTATCTATTATGCCATGTACTGCAAAAAAATATGAGGTATCTCGTTTGCAATTGGTTAATGATGATTTACCAAACTGTGACATATCAATAACAACACGTGAGCTTGCTCGCTTAATTCGTCGTGCAGGAATTGATTGGAAGAAACTTCCTGATGAAGAGTTTGATAATGATTTAATTGGTGATTATACAGGCGCTGGGGTTATATTTGGAGTTACTGGTGGAGTTATGGAAGCTGCAATTCGTACCGCTTACCATGTTTTAACTGGTGAAGAAATGGAGCCTATTGTTTTAACTCCTTGTCGTGGATTAGATGGCGTGAAAGAAGCTACTGTTAAAATTAATGGAACAGTATTAAATATTGCAATGGCATCTGGTATGAAGAATGCAAAACCATTATTAGAAGATATTAAAAATGGAACATCTAAATATCATTTTGTAGAGATTATGTGTTGTCCTGGAGGATGTATTAATGGTGGTGGACAGCCATATGTTAAGCATGTATTCCTTCCAAACGAGGAAGATGAAATTTTAGATACCTATATTGAAAAGCGAGCTAAGGTTTTATATCATGAGGATGAAAATCGACCTATCCGTCGTTCTCATTTAAATCCTCAAATAAAGAAACTTTATGATGATTTCTTAGGACACCCACTTTCTGAAAAGGCAGAGGAATTATTACATACATCTTATGATGCAAATCGTGAAAAATATCCAAATTTAAAATAATAAATGAAAAAGCTTAAATCCGTTTAATGGATTTAAGCTTTTTATTTTCTTGTTTAAAACAAGAGTTGATGCTATTTGTAGTAAGCGATTTTGTAATAAACAGGATAATTTGCCATTACCTCTGATAATCTTGTCTTTGTAGAAGCAGGATCATTAATCACAAAGTTAGAAGCAGATAAAGTATTTCCACCTGTAAATCCAGTCACAAGTACCCAATGCTGTCCACCACTACTCTTTTTTAAGCCAATGGAAACAGGCTTTCCTTGTTTTAATTGAGTGTATATAGCAGACAAATAAGAACTTGTGTAGGAATTAACATAATTGCTTGGCCAGTATAATTCACCAGTAGAAGTATAACTCATTGTATTTCTAATGGTAGCTGGAGTCTTAGTGGCTCCTGTTCTATAGCTTTCTGACATTGCAATACAAGTTGTTAAACATCCAATTTCTTTAATTGTTTGTCCATAATTTCCTAATGTTAAACTTGCCCATCGAGAGTCATATTGTTTATAACTTGGAACAGATAAGTATATAGATGGATATGCAACACTAACTGATGTTAAGTAATCATTTGAAACATATCCTACTTTGTTTCCTTCAAATAAAACTCTAGAAAATGTACCGCTATTGGATAAAACAATAACATAGTCATTATCTTTTACCTTTTCAAACTGAGTGTATGAAATAGATGGGCCAGTGCGCACATTTAAATTAGCACCTCCAGTTGAAACTTTTTTTACATTACTAGATAGTATATCAACATAATCCTTATGAACATAACCATAGGTGTTTTCTAAATATTCTACATAATAGAATGATCCCTTTGAACTGATTATTGTTACATAAGAACGATCTTTTAACTTTGAAATAATACTAGAAGAAGTAGAATTACTAGAACGTACATTCAAATTAGATCCTTCTGTATTTACAATTCCTGCCATACTACTTTGTGTTGCTGCCTCAGAGGAGAACTTACTAGTCATCCCCAGCATTACTACAAACATACTTAATAATAAAAATATTTTTTTCATATTTTCCTCCTTCGATTTCATTATAAAAAAAATACCAACCCCTTGGGCTGGTAATATTTGTAAACTATAAAACAAAATAATTTAATGCGTCAAATAATATATTTTTCCAAGAACATTCATTGTGAATTTCATTCTTGTCTATCATCATATGGGCATCAGGGAGCTTTTCTTTAAGTTTAAGTGCATTTTCTTTTACGGAAGAAGATAATTCCTTTTCCCCACAATAAATATAGTATAGCTTATTATTAGGGAAAATATCATCTGATATTAAATTAAAATGAAGCACAGGTGAAATTAAACAAACTCCTTTAAATAATTCATCTTTTGCTAAAGCTAAAGCAGTATAAGATGCATCAGAACAAGCAACAGCATAAATGAAAGTGTTAAATCTATATCTAGAAGCCAAATAAGGATGTATAGAATTTAAAATAAAATTGGCTAGTTTTGTATTTTTGTACTCTTCATCTCTCATGAGAGGATTATTAGCAGCAGCAATGCCAATGTAAATGGCATCTTTGCCAGAATCACTTAATTGTTGAATTGTGGTTTCTAAATCTAAGGATACTCCTCTAAAAGAATCTTGATCAGAATACATGTTTTGTCCATCTAAAAAATAAAATACAGGATAAAATCGAGTTGTACTATTGTAGTCCTTAGGTAAATGAACTGAAATTCGAATTGTACGATTTAATGGATAACAATTTATTTTGAATCCTTCAAGCATATATATCACCTAATTTTAATTATACTTTATTTTTTTTATTTTTGAACAAAATAAAAATATTTGGCAAACATGTGTTGACAGTGCCAAAAAACGAGTGTATAATATGTATTGTATTATTGGAGGATGAAAAAATGAAAGAAAAAATGGAATTTAAAACAGAAACAAAACGTTTATTAGATATGATGATTAATTCGATTTATACCCATAAGGAAATTTTTTTAAGAGAATTAATCAGTAATGCTAGTGATGCTATTGACAAGAGACATTATTTATCTTTAACAGATGCTTCTAAAGCAGCTGATGCATATGAAATATTAATTGAAGCAGATAAAGAAGCAAGAACCTTAACGATAACTGATAATGGAGTAGGTATGACAAAAGAAGAACTTGTCAGCCATCTTGGTACAATAGCAAAAAGTGGAAGCAAGGAATTTCTTGAAAAAATAGAAAATGAAAATACACCAGATGTGGATATTATTGGTCAGTTTGGTGTTGGATTTTATTCAGCATTTATGGTGGCAAAAGAAATATCTGTATATACAAAATCTGTTCAAAAGGGAGAGGCACATGTTTTCACTTCAGAGGGATTAGATTCTTATGATATTGATACTTGCAACAAAGAAGAATATGGTACAAAAATTGTCATTACTTTACGTGAAAATACAGAAGATAACCAATACGATGAATTTTTAGAAGAGTATCAAATTAAATCTTTGGTTAAAAAATATTCTGATTATGTTCGATATCCAATAAAGACTTGGGTAAAGAAATATGATGAGAAGACAGAAGAAAATAAAGATGATGAGGAAGAGCATACACATCTTGAATTAGAAACAATAAATTCTATGCTTCCTATTTGGAAGAAGAATAAGAGTGAAGTAACAGAAGAGGAATTGAATAATTTTTATAAATCTAAATTTATGGATTATCAAGATCCAATCACTTCTATCCATATCAATGTAGAAGGAATGCTCACTTATAATGCCTTGTTATTTTTACCTAAAAAGCCTATGTTTGACTTTAATGATAAAAATGAACGTGGTTTACAATTATATACTAAAGGTGTATTTATTTTAGATAAATGTAAGGATTTAATTCCTGAGTATTTGAGATTTGTTAAAGGATTGGTTGACTCCGCAGATTTACCACTAAACATTTCAAGAGAAATGTTACAAGAAGATCGATCTATTAAAA
The DNA here is from genome assembly GCA_029051735.1 of Anaeroplasmataceae bacterium. Classification (GTDB taxonomy): domain Bacteria; phylum Bacillota_I; class Bacilli_A; order Acholeplasmatales; family Anaeroplasmataceae; genus Pelethenecus. The sequence continues at coordinate 8,798 of JAIDKZ010000008.1, forward strand.
AGATTGCAACAAATGTTGAAAAGAAAATATTAGCTGAACTTGGAAGAATACTTAAAAATGATCGTGAAAAATATGAAGAATTTTTTAATGACTATGGTATCAATTTGAAGTTTGGATTGTATGAGGAATATGGTGCAAAAAAAGATAGTTTGAAAGATTTAATCATATTATCAAGTTTAAAACAAGAAAAAAGAATTACTTTTGCTGAATACAAGGAATCTATGCTTGATGGTCAAAAGGAAATCTATTATGCTGTTGGAAAAGATAAAAATGCTGTTTTAAAACTACCACAAATGGATTTGATTAAAAATAAAGATTATGATGTACTAATTTTGTCTGATGATGTAGATGAATTTATGCTTCAAGTGCTTGCTGAATATGATGGTCTTAAATTTAAATCAATTAATCAAGGTGAACTTGATTTGATTGATGAAGAAGAAGCAAAGAAAATTGATGAATTAAAAGAAACGAAAAAAGATATTTTAGAAGATATAAAGAAATCTTTGCCAGATTGTAAGGATGTATTATTTTCTAAACGTTTGGTTGAAGCTCCATGTTGCTTATCAGCATCTGGTGGAATCTCTTTTGAAATGGAACGTGTATTACAAGCTCAGCATCAAGGACATGCTGCAAAAGCAGAACGTATTTTAGAAATCAATCCAAACCATGAAGTATTTAAGGCTATGGAAAAGGCATATGAGACAGATAAAGAAAGTATTTCTAAATATGCAAAGCTTCTTTATGCTCAGGCATTATTAATGGAGGGAATACTTCCTGATGATCCTAAAGAATTCTCTAATAGTCTTTGTGATTTGATGATACATTCTATATAAAATAAAAGAAGGAATCAAAATTCCTTCTTTTATTTTATTTTGCTTCATATCCAGCATCTTTGATTGCATGAATCAATGTTTCTTTTGTAACGTTAGAGCATTCAATTGTTGCACTTTTATTTTCTAAAGAAACATCTACTTTTGATACTCCAGGAATAGCTTCAAGTGACTGTACAACTCTTGATTGACAATGCTTACACATCATACCTTCTACCTGTAAAGTGATTTTTTCCATAGTTATTTTTTCTCCTTTCTTTTTTGTTTTAAATGTATTCAATCTTAAGGCATTTGTTACTACAAATACACTACTAAAACTCATAGCAAGTGCAGAAATCATTGGATTTAATTTAATATGTAATGCATAATAAAATATACCTGATGCAAAAAGTATGCCAACTGCATTGTAGAAGAATGCCCAAAATAAATTACCTTTGATATTTCGAATGGTTCTTTTACTTAATCGTATTGCGTGATAAACATCAGTTAAAGAATTTGATGCCAAGACGATATCAGCAGATTCTATAGCAATATCTGCACCATTTCCAATTGCAATTCCTATATCTGCGGTCATTAATGCAGGAGCATCGTTTACACCATCTCCTACCATTGCAACTTGTTTTCCTTTTTGCTGTTCTTTTAAAACAATATTTTGTTTTTCATTAGGTAATACATCACTAATTACATTTGAAATACCAACCTCATCTGCAATACTTTTAGCAGTGGAGGCATTGTCTCCAGTTAGCATGATAACCTCTAATCCAAGTTTATTTAATTTGTATATGGCATCTTTAGAATCTTTTTTAATTTGATCAGCAACAGAAATAATTCCTATAAGTTGATCTTGATCTGCTAACAACAAAGGAGTTTTTGCTTTTATTGTGAGTTCTTGAATCAAATTTTGATATTCTTTTAAGTCTATCTTCATTTGGGATAAATATTTCTGATTTCCAATATAATATCGATTTTGTTTAATTTTTCCTTCTATACCTAGACCAGAATGACTTGTATATTCATCAATTTCTAATGACTCTATCTTTTGTTTTTTTGCCTCATTGATAATGGCTAAAGCAAGTGGATGCTCAGATTTTATTTCTAAAGAATAGGCAATTTGTAAAACATCTTTATTGCTAAAAGAATAAATATCTAGAACTTCTGGTTTTCCTTCTGTAATTGTTCCAGTTTTATCAAGTATAATCGTTTTTATAGAATGGGTCTTCTCTAATATTTCTGCATTTTTAATGAGTAGGCCATTTCTAGCTGCTACACCTGTTGAAACCATTATGGCAACTGGAGTTGCAAGTCCAAGTGCACATGGGCAAGCTATTACTAAAACAGAAATACCAATACCAAAAGCAAAACTTGGGTCTTCCAAAAAGCAAAAAATTATAAAACTGATTAAGGCAATGAACATAACAATTGGAACAAAGAAGAAGGAGATGCGATCTGCTAGTTTTGAAATTGGTGCTTTAGAATTTGCTGCTTCCTCAACAAGTTTGATGATGGTATTAAATGTTGTATCTTTTCCTACCTTTGTTGCTTGAATTTTAATAAATCCATTTGTTAAGATGGTAGAAGAGATAACTTCCTCTTGCTCCTTTTTAAAGACTGGAATACTCTCTCCTGTTATATTGCTTTGATCTAGAGAACCATTTCCTTCTATAATGATTCCATCTACTGGAACTTGCATTCCTTTTTTTATTATAATGATATCTCCTTGTTGAACTTGATCTATTTCTATTTCAATTTCCTGATTGTTTCTTTCAATAATGGCTGTTTTAGGTGCTAAATCCATTAATTTTTCTATAGATTCATTTGTCTTTTTCTTTGACTTACTTTCCAAATATTTTCCAAAAGAAACCAAGACTAGAATCATAGAAGCAGACTCTAAATACAAATCGTGAACATAATGTGAGATATCATTCCCCATGCCTAATTGATATGCCATTTGATAAATGATGATAATACCATATAATAAACTAGCAGAAGAGCCAATTGCAATTAAACTGTCCATATTAGGAGACAATTTGAACAAACGTTTAAAGCCATTAATATAATAATGACGATTTAAATATACAACAGGAATTGTCAATAAAAATTCTGTAAATGCAAGAATCAAAGGATTCTTTTCAAAAAAATTGGGTATTGGGATATAAAGCATGGGTCCCATTGCCAAATAAAAGACAAGAAGTCCAAATATTGCTGATAGTATTAAATTTCTTCCTTTATTATCCTTTTTATTCTCTTTTTCATTTTTTGGTTTTTCTTCTGTATCAAGAGCTTTATATCCTGCTTTAGATACAGCTTCTTTGATTTTTCCATCATTAACTACACTCTCATCAAATTCTACATCCATAGAATTTGCTAGTAAATTTACATTGCAGAACTGTATTCCATCTAGCTTGCTTACAGCATGAGATACATGACTTTGACATGCAGAACATGTCATACCTTCTATTTTATATTTTTTTTTCATTTTTTCACCTATTGTAATCTTTTAAATAAATCCACAATTTCTTCTAAAATTGTTTCATCTCCATGATTTAGTCTTTCCTTTACACAGGATTTCATGTGTTTTTCTAATAATAAGTTAGCTAAGGACTTGATAGATTTATCAATAGCAGATAACTGAATGATTATGTCATCACAATAGCGATCATCTTGAACCATATTTGCTACTCCTCGAATCTGTCCTTCAATTCGATTTAATCTTGAAATTAATGTTTTTTTGTCCGCATCTTTACGAACTGTAATTCGTTGTGAACAATGTTCCATTGATATCACCTCACACTTATTATATACCCATACGGGGTATATTGTCAATCTTATTTTAATTTTATAATTCATAGTTAATCAATTGAATTTCAATTTTAAAAATTTATTTTCAATTCCTTATTGACATTCTCTATTTTATGGGGTATGATTGACATGCTTAAGGGAGTAGATGACCTATATCAGGCAGTAGGTTTCGTCAATACGATTAAATATAATCCGGAACTACTTAAAACATCAAGACTTGAGCATAGTATAAAACTTACTATGCTTTAGTTGAAATAGGAAACAGGCATAGTTGCCTGTTTTATTTATTTTAGGAGGATTTATGGAGCAATATTTTTATGAACAGAAGACGATTGAGGAAGTTGCAAATCATTTGAATACAAGTATAGAAAAAGGATTAAATGAAGAAGAAGCAGAGCAACGTTTAAAAGAAAATGGAAAAAATGAATTGAAAGAGAAAAAGAAAAAATCATGGATTCATATTTTTATAAGTGAACTGAATAATCCAATGATATTTGTGTTGTTTGCTGCTATAGCAGTTACAATAGGAGTATCAATTTATGAAACAGTAAAGACAATAAAAGATGGTTTACCATTTGATTTTTTATCTACTGGAGATTGGCCTGATGTCATTATTATCTTGGCAGTTATTATATTAAATGCTGTTATTGGAACTGTGCAAGAAGTCAAAGCTGAAACATCTTTAGATGCTTTGAAAAAGATGTCTAGTCCAGAGTCTAATGTTATTCGCGGTGGCAAAAGATTGAAAATAAAATCTAGTGAGTTGGTTGTTGGAGATGTAGTTGTATTAGAAGAAGGGGATACAGTTGGTGCAGATTTGCGTTTAATTCAAAGTGTAAATTTGAAAATTAGTGAATCATCCTTAACAGGAGAATCAGTGCCAGTAGAGAAAGATAGTTGTATAGTTTTTACGGATAAGGTAGGATTGGGAGATCAAGTGAATTGTGCATTTATGTCAACTACAGTAACCTATGGTAGAGGAATGGGAATTGTTGTTAGAACTGCAATGGATACAGAGATTGGTCAAATCGCAAGTGCAATATCTGAAAGCAAAATAGAAGATACACCATTACAAAAGGTTTTAGCAAGATTATCAAAGATGCTTGGTCTTATTACATTAGGTATTGTATTTTGTGTGTTAATGGTTGATATCATTTGGTTGTGCGTAGATGGAAAGGCTACAATCGTTGAATCATATATTGAAGCGGTCTTAACTGCAATTTCTTTAGCAGTCGCTGCCATACCAGAAGGTCTTGCTGCGGTGGTTACAATAGTTCTTGCAATTGGTGTTCAACGTATGGTACGTGCAAATACTGTAGTTAGAAAATTGCCAAGCGTTGAGACCTTAGGTGCAGTTCAAGTAGTTTGCTCTGATAAAACAGGCACTCTTACGCAAAATAAAATGACTGTTATAGAAACATATACTTTAGATAAATTTTACTTGCAAGATGAATTTAAGGAAGAAAATCAAAATCATGATTTGCAATTTCTCGCCAGTGGAATGAGTCTTTGTAGTAATGCAGTAGTGGATGAGGGATTATATGGGGATCCTACTGAGATTGCTTTGGTATCTTTTGCAAATTGTTTTGAACTTAGAAAAACATTGTTGGAGAAAGAAACTCCAAGAATAGATGAAGTTCCGTTTGATAGTGTAAGAAAAATGATGTCAACAAAACATCAACTAAATGATGGATATATAATATATACTAAGGGTGCTTTAGATAGTATATTAGCTCATACTTGTAGCATTTTGGATCATGGGCAAGTTCGAAAGATAACAAATGAAGATCAGAAAAAAATATATGAAGCAAATCAATATTTTTCAGATAAAGCTTTACGTGTATTAGCATTAGCATATAAAAAAGATGATAATATCACAGAAGAAAACCTTATTTTCGTTGGATTGGTTGCTATGATAGATCCCCCTCGTAAAGAAGCAAAATCTGCTGTTGATAAATTCAAATCTGCTGGAATTACAACAGTTATGATAACAGGAGACCATAAGGATACAGCTTATGCTGTAGCAAACGAATTAGGAATATGCAATGATAGAACTCAGTGTTTTACAGGAGCAGAAGTTGATGAGATGACTTTTATAGAATTGCAGGAATGTTGTAAAACAGCAAGAGTATTTGCTAGAGTTTCTCCAGATAATAAGGTGCAAATTGTAAAAGCTTTTCAAGCTTTAGGGAATGTTTGCGCAATGACAGGGGATGGTGTAAATGATGCTCCAAGCTTAAAAACAGCTGATATAGGTATTGCTATGGGAATTACAGGTACTGATGTTGCTAAAGGTGCCGCTGATATGATTTTAATAGATGATAATTTTGCTTCTATTGAAAAAGCAGTAGAAGAGGGGAGAGGAATATATGCAAATATTAGAAAAACAGTATTCTTTCTTTTAGGCAGTAATATAGCAGAAGTATTGGCTTTGTTTATTTTAATATGTATTGGTTTACCATCACCTTTAATAGCAATACATTTGCTTTGGGTAAATTTGATTACGGATTCTTTACCAGCAATTGCTTTAGGTATGCAACCTAAAAATCCTAATGGTATGAAAGAAAAACCTAGAAATTCTAAAGAAAGTTTATTTGCCAATGGTGGTATTGGATTAACTCTTGGTTATGGTGCAGTAATTACTATTGCGGTTTTAATTGCATATTTTACATGTGGATGGTTAAATGGAGTTGGTTCTTTTCAAGATATAAAGGCTTTATATAGTGAAAATCCAGATATTTTACATCAAGCCCAAACAATGGCTTTTACAACTTTAGCTTTCTGTGAACTATTCCATATGATTGGTATGAGCACACCAGAGCGTTCTTTTATTCATATATTTAAAGATAAAAATTGGATGATGCTTGTAGCTTTTACAGTTGGAATCGTATTGCAACTTTTTGTAATAGAGATTCCTGGTGTAAGAGATATATTTAATACATATAATTTGACTGGTATAGAGTGGCTTGTGACTGCTGTTTTATCTATATTGCCTTTAATTATTCATGAACTTGTAGTATTTTATAAATGGATAAAAAAAGAAAAATAAAAAAAGCTTCTTTGGAAGCTTTTTAAATTTCATTATATTTTCTTTTGATGTAAGAATCAATTTCTTCAGCAACTTTTTTGGTAGCTGCAACAGCTTCAACAACGGTTCGTGCTCCTGAAACAACATCACCTGCTGCATAAACTCCAGGTCTAGTTGTTGCACCTGTATCAGATGCTTCAATTAATCCTCTTTGATTGGTATCAATTTGTTTTGTATTTTTTACTATGTTTGTTTGTGCTCCTTGGCCTATCGCAATAATAACAGAAGTACTTGGAATTTTATAGGGGTGCTCTATATCATTGACATAAGAGATAGTACCATCCTCATTTTGCTTTTTAAGTACAGGTTCAACAACAATACCATCAGCTTCAATTTTAATTGTATTTAGATAATAATTCATTTTTACTCCATCCACCTCTGCAAGCATTAATTCTTCTTGTAAGGCAGTAACCTCTTCACGTCCTCTAAAGAAAATAATATCAACTTTGGCTGATGTTTTTCTTAAAATGGTTCTTGCAGCATCCATTGCTACATTTCCTGCACCAATAATAACTACATGATCTCCTAAATTATTATATGAATCAGGATTTTTTAAAAAATCAATTGCAAAATGAACATTACCTAAAGTTTCTCCTGGAATTCTTAAACGATTTGGTTTCCATACTCCAGTTCCTATAAATATTGCATCATATCCATCTTCAAACATATCATCAATGGTTACAGTAGGACCAATCAGAGTGTTTGGTCTAAATTGAATTCCCAAATCTCGCATTCTTTCTAATAGTCGATCTAGAAGAGATTTTGGAAGTCTAAATTCAGGAATACCATACCGTAATACTCCACCTATTTTATCTTTAGAATCAATAATAGTCACATCATATCCTTTTTGAGCAAGCATAATTGCTAGAGTTAATCCAGCTGGTCCAGCTCCAATAATACCAACCAAATGGCCATTTTTTTCTTCAGGATGTAGTTTTGCTTTCTCTAAAAAGAAAGAGGAAATGTAGTTTTCTATCTCAAAAAATTTAATTGGAGAGTTTTTGTGATTTAAAACGCAATGTCCCATACAATTTTTCTCATGTGGACATATTAAAGAACATACTGCAGATAGTGGATTATTCTTAAAAAGTATTTCACCAGCTTCATCCATTTTTCCATCCAAAAACATTTGCATTATTGTTGGAATTTCAGTTTTTACTGGACATCCTTCTTTACATAATGGTCTTTTACACTTCAAGCAACGTTGTGCTTCAGATATAATATCACTCATTTTATCACCTCATGGTCTAATTATAGCATTTTTTTAAAAAATTGAAAGCGTTTTAGTTAATTTATTTTTATAAATATGCTACAATTATAGTATGGACGATAAATTAATAAAAATTAAAGTAAAAAAAGAAAATATATTATCTGAAGTTTTGAAGGAAAATTTATCTAAGCGGTTTTATAGGCATCTTAAATATATTTGTGCTGAAGTGAAAGTAAATGGAATAGAAAAAAAATGGTATGAGAAAGTAAGTACTAGAGATTGCATTGAGATTCGGTATAAAGAATCAGAAAAAGAATATGTCTGGCCAGTATCAGATGAATTGCCTGAAATTTTATTTGAAAATGAGCATTATCTCATCATTAATAAGAAAGGAGGTATTTTAACAATCCCTACTCGAGGAAATCCATGTAGTTTATATCAGCAGATTGTATCTTATCTAAAAGCAAATACAGTACACATATTGAATCGACTTGACAAAGAAACTAGTGGTTTAGTATTGGTTGCTAAAGACCGATATGCTGCTAGCTTATTAGAACCTACGCATAAGCATATTGTTAGAAAATACCTTTGCTTAGTAGAAGGAATTGTTGAAAAGGATGGGATAATACAAAATTATATAGCTAAAAGTGATCAGTCAAATCAACGATTTATTGGAACAAAGGAAAATGGAAAATTAGCAATTAGTTCTTATAGAGTTTTAAAAAGATTTGCTGAGCATTCATTACTAGAGTTTACTTTGCAAACCGGAAGAACGCATCAAATCCGTCTTCATACTTCTAGTATGGGGCATCCAATTGTAGGAGATTATTTATATGGTAATTCAGAAGGAGAGTTGTGTTTGACAAGTTATTATCTTGAGTTTAAGGATCCTTTTACAAATGAAATTATTCAAAAGCAGATTAAGGAGGCTTGGAGTTATGGAGGAAGAGCAAAAGAAGAAATATAAATTAATTCGGATATGTATTCAGGTTGCAATACTAGGAATTCTTATTGGTTTTGCAACTTATGCCATAATAATGCTTTACCCTATTTTTGTTAAAATACAAGATAATGAAATATATCGTGAAGAATTTATTGAAAAAATAAGATCCTTTGGTTCTTTTAGTTGGTTAATTTTGATTGGTTTACAAATAGTTCAAACGGTTTTAGCAATCATTCCTTCTGGTCCTATTGTGATTTTGGCAGGAATTATGTATCCTCCTGTACTTGCGGTTATTATCTGTTTAGTTGGACAAACACTTGGAGCACTTGTTGTTATTGGATTAGTAAAACTATTTGGATATAGTTTCTTATCTTTGTTCATAGATCCAGAACAACCTAAAAAATTTAAATTATTAGAAGATAGAAAACGTTGTGGAGTACTTATGTTTTCCTATTTATTAATTCCAATTTTACCAAAGGATCCAATCGCTTTTATTGTTCCATTTACAAAAGTTCATATTAAAGATTTTATCATTATTAATACTATAGCAAGAACTCCTATGACAATTGTTTCTGTTCTATTAGGAAATTCCATTGTTTCTAGTAATATGGGAATGGCTTTTATCATTGGGGGAATTAGTGCAGTGGTTGCTTTACTTTGTTTTATTTTTAATAAGCGTATTGTTGAATTTATAGACAAAATCACAAAAAAAACTCCCGAAGAAGTTGAATAGTTTTTTTGTTAAGTGGTCATAATAAATATCAAAGGAGGATATGTTATGACCAATGTAAATTGCAATGTGAAAAACTGTGGGTATAATGAAGATTCTAAATGTGCTAAGAAGCATATTGACGTTGAAGGCTTATTTGCTAAAAGCAAAATAGGAACATTCTGTCAAAGTTTTAAAAATCCACATAATTCTGATATTTTGATTTCAGAAATGGCAAAGGAAATGTCACCAGAACAAGCAAATGTTAAAGTTTTATGTACCGCAAATTATTGTGTGCATAATGAAAACAATGAATGTGTGGCAAAAGATATTACAATCGGAAACGAAAATGCCAGTTATAGAAGTGAAACAGAATGTGGAAGTTTTAGAACTCGCTAAATATTTCTTTTAAATCTAAATCAATTAATTCAGGGTGAAATTGCACTCCATAGATTGGTAAGTCTTTATGCTTTATGATTTCTATCTCATCATCTATACTTTTGGCTAAAACTAATAAATCTTTTGCTAGATGATGTATACTTTGATGATGAAAGGAATTAACTAAATAATACTTTTTATTTAGTTTTATAAAGTGATTTTCATTGCTATGGTTTAAAATATTTTGTTTTAAACTTCCCCCTAAAAAAACATTAATGGATTGAATTCCTCTACAAATACCAAGTAGAGGTTTTTTTTCTTGTACGCAATATTGAATGATTTTATTATCTAAAAAATCCATTTCAGCATCTACATTTTTTGAAGCATAATTTTCTTGATTATAATATTTAGGATCAATGTCAAACCCACCTGGAAGTAAAAAACCATCAAAGAGACTTAAATCTGTATAAATTGTTACAAAATCATAACTATAATTATATTTTTCAAGTAGTAAAATATAACTTTTATGTACAAAATAATCAGTTTCATTTTTTCTTATTGCTATCCCTATTCTCATGATATCACCAATTAAGTATATTGTTATTCTTTCTAAATTATGAGATAATGCAGAAGAGGTGAATTCTATGATCAAACAAGTAAAACAGGAACTCATTGCTTTATCTTCATCCCAAATGGCAAATTATTCTCATAAGCTTATACCAAATAGCTTACCTATTTTAGGGGTATCCATTCCTAATATAAGAAAACTAGCAAAAAAATTTTGTAAATTAGATTTTAGAGGCATCATTGAAGAATATGATTCTTCCTCATTTGAATTACAAATGTTAGTAGGAATAATTATTGCAACTGCGCCACTATCCTTAGAAGAACGTTTTACTTATTTAAATGAGTTTATCCCAAAAATTTGTGATTGGGCGGTATGTGATTGTTTGGTAAATAGTTTAAAATGTTGTAAAGATCATTTGCGTGAAACATTAGATTTTATTTTAAAATATAAAACAAGTCAAAAAGAGTTTGAAGTTCGATTTTTAGTTGTCATGCTTTTGAATTATTATATAAATGAA
>JAIDKZ010000080.1 GCA_029051735.1 Anaeroplasmataceae bacterium
TGAATCTGCTTGTTTAGAATGCATATAAGGAATTGTTAATTCTTCAAAAGCTTGCATTAAAGCTTCAATCGTATATGTATCTTCTTTTATATAGAGAGGATCTACACATTCTAAAGAATATTCTAATAAGGAATAGGTTCCATAGTGAATGACACGTACTTTAAATTTAGCATCATATAAATCTTGTAAAAAAAAGAGCATCTTATCCTCTTGATTATACTTTTTACAGGCAAGTTCCTGATAATAGCATAAAAGATTACGGATTGTAATTTCTTTTTTATTTAATTTTGATATTTTAAATTTTTTTAATAAAATTCTATGAAATTTGGTTTGCTGAATAACAATGTCCATTCCATTTTCCTTTCTAAAATAAAAAGAAGATTTACATCTTCTTTTTACTTATTTGCTAATTCTAATGCTATTTTCATCATATTTGTAAAGTTTTTCTGTCGTTCTTCACTTGTTGTAACCTTGTGATTGACAAATGAATCTGAAATTGTAAGTAGACATGCTGCTTTTTTGCCATAAGCCTTTGCATTAGCGAATAAAGCAAAGCTTTCCATTTCTACACACTTACAACCATATTTATCTCGAACCTCTTGCCATAAATTTGGATTATTAGAATAGAAAACATCACTTGAGTGAATTTTAGCATCTTTTAATTCTATATTCAATTTATTTGCTGCAGCACGTAGCTTTGTATTGACAGATGCAGAACTTTTCAAACTCTTTCCTCTCATTCCAAAAGCCACCTTAGCATAACTTGATTCAGAGAAAGCCTCAGTTACTAATACTGTATCATACACATCTAATGATGCATCATAAGAACCTGCTGAACCAATACGAATAATCGTTTCAACTCCATAAAATTGAAATAACTCTGCTGAATAAATACCTATAGAAGGCATTCCCATTCCAGAACCCATTACTGAAATTCTTTTTCCCATATAATATCCAGTATAACCAAACATGTTTCTTGTTGTAGTAAAACAAATTACATCAGTTAAAAATTCATCAGCAATAAACTTAGCACGTAATGGATCTCCAGGCATTAAAACAGTTTTTGCAATCATAGATGCATCTGCACATGCAATATGCGGAGTAGGTATTTTACTCATTTTCATATTCCTCCATTATTTTAACACCACAGCTACAGCCGATTCTATCAGCTCCTGCAGCAATCATATCTTCAAAACTCTTTTTATCACGAATACCACCAGCAGCTTTAACTTTGCAAGCAGTACCCACTGTCTTTCTCATAAGTGCTACATCTTCTACAGTTGCACCACCTGTACCAAAACCAGTAGATGTCTTTACAAAATCAGCACCAGCTTTGACAGAAGCCTTACATGCTTCAACCTTTTCCTCATCCGTTAAGTAACAACATTCAATAATAACCTTCACTAATACACCATGAGCAGCATCGACTACAGCCTTAATATCTTCATATACATAGTCCCAGTTATGCGCTTTAGCCATACCAATGTTGATAACCATATCAATCTCATCAGCACCATCAGCGATTGCTCTTGTTGTTTCATAAGCCTTTACATCACTTGGAGTTGCACCTAGTGGAAAGCCTACTACAGTACAAGTTAAAACATCAGATCCACCTAATAATCGATGTGCTAAACTAACATTGCTTGGATTTACGCATACAGATGCGAAATGATATTTGTTCGCTTCATTACATAAAGTTAAAATATCATCATATGTAGCTACTGCTTTTAAAATTGTGTGATCAATATACTTTGCTTTTTCCATATTTTTATTATCCTTTCTTTTTGAAAATCTTATACTTAAATATCTAATATTTCATTTAAATTTATTTCTTTTAGTTCTACTGTAAGTGGAGCAAATTTATTTTTAGTAATGATTTTCTTTACCTTACTAACACATTTTGCATCTACCATTTTAATACTGCCATAGCCATCAATTGGCTTTAAAAATTTATCTGCTTTACTGCAAAGTTCATCCATCGCAATGTATTTTTGGTTTCTTGGCTCACTATAATATAAAATATCAATTCCAGGTGGAATAATAAATGGCGTATTTCCATCCCATGACATACAAACAAATGCTGTTCTAGAACGATCCGTACGCATAAAAAAGTAATCAGATATTTGAATCTTATTCTTATCTAATAAAACTTCTAATTTAGGCTTTCTTAAAATATAATTATAAATCTGTGATAAACTTGTTGGATCAATTCTGCTAAAAGAGGCAACCTCTTCTTCATTTTTATTCTTATATGCATTTTTCCATATTTCAAACGTTTTTGCTAAAGCATTCTTTCGAAAAGGAACAGCATTCTCATAAGATTCATTATAAACAACAAATTTAAAAATTTTGGCAAGTTCTTCTGCAATATCTAATATAAGTTCTACACAATAGGTTGGCAATTTAATATCAAACTCTACTCTAAAATTTACATCATAAAACTTTGGGTCTAAGCGTTCTAGATGAGGAATTGCACTTTTAGAGGACAAAATAAAATGCGCTGTGAAATCCAAAATTGGATGATGAAAAATAAAATCTCTTTCATCTCCACGTTTTTCAATTGATATATTTGGATTTGCTTGGAAGTAGGTCAATAGATCTGTACGATCAAAAATTCTTGTTCCTTCCTTCAAATAATAAAATTTAAATAACATGCAATTCACCGCCTATATTCCTTTTTTTATTTTAACATTTTTAAGGAAAAATGTCAAAATAATCCTTATTCATAGATTTATTCTTTTGAATTTAAAGTAGAACTTTGTTTCATATAGTTTTTTATATATTATTTTTACTATAGATCCATTAGGAATGAAATTAGAAAAACTATAATTCTTAACTTCAATTTCTTTTATGAAAAAAACAATAATTTAGTTAAACTAAGCTCATTACCATTTTTATTGTTCTTTTATCATATTTACAATCGTTTGGCATCTAGGACATAATCCATTTTCATTGATGCTAGGCACAATCAACCAACATCTTTCACAAGTAGAACCTTCTGCCTTTAAAACCTCAATCTTAAACTCATTTCCTTCTTTAATTTCTAATTGAGATACAATCAATACTTGTGCGATATTCATATCGAATTGATTAAAAATTTCTTTTGCTTTTGCATCTAATGTTAAAATGAGTTTGGCATTAAAACTTTTACCAATAATTTTCTCTGCTCGAGCTTCTTCTAATGCTTTTAAAATAAGATCACGGTATTCCATAAAAGCATCAAAAACTGCTTCTACTACATCTTGGATATCTTGAGCCTGTGGCATATCTGTCAAATAAATGTCTGCTTCTGTTTTATATGGAAGCATATCATAAGCCTCACTCATTGTATGAGGAAGTATTGGAGATAAAAGTTTCATTAAAGAAATTAAAATCTCATAAAATACAGTTTGGCATGATAATCTTTTCTTACTTGTTGGATGTTCAATATATAAAATATCTTTTGTGAAATCTAAATAAAATGCGGATAAGGTATTTGCAATGTAAGTATTGGTCAAACGATATACTTCACCAAAATCAAAGTTGTCATAATGTTTTTTCATTTCAGCAATAAATTTTTGTAATTTGATAAACATATATTTATCTACACTTGTCAATTCATTATAAGGTAAAGCCATCTTTGGATTAAAATCAGAGGTATTTGCCATTAAAAATCTTAATGTATTTCGAATCTTACGATAAGATTCTGATACTTGCTTTAAAATGTCTTTTGATAATGGCATGTCTGCACGATATTCAATTGATGCTACCCATAATCTTAAAATATCTGCACCATATTCATTACAAGTTTTGATAGGATCAACTGTATTTCCTAAAGATTTGGATTGCTTTCTTCCTTCACCATCTAAAGTAAATCCATGTGAAACAACTGTCTTATAAGGAGCCATTCCAGTAGTTGCTACAGCAGTGATTATAGAAGAGTTAAACCACCCTCTATATTGATCAGATCCTTCTAAGTATAAATCTGCTGGATAAGATATTCCTCTTCTTTGTAAAAGTCGATAAGAAGATCCACTATCAAACCAAACATCCATAATATCTGTTTCTTTTCTAAAAATGCCATTTGGACTATCTGGATGAGTGTATCCTTCTGGTAATAGTTCTTTTGCATCTTTTAAAAACCAAATATTAGAACCATATTTACCAAATAATTCTGCAATATGAATAAATACATTTTGATCTAAGATTGCCTCTTCATTTTCTGTATAAAAAATTGGAATTGGTACACCCCATGCACGCTGTCTAGAAATACACCAATCATGACGATCCTTAATCATATTTGAGATACGGATATCTCCCCATTTTGGATTCCAAGTAACTTTTTTGATTTCTTCAAGAATTTGGTCTTTAATCGGATCAATGGAAGCAAACCATTGTGGTGTTGCTCTAAAAATAACAGGCTTCTTTGTACGCCAATCATGTGGATAACTATGGACAATCTTCAGCACCTTCATCAAGCAGCCACAAGCATCCATATCCTTGATAACCTCTTCATTACAAACAGCATAAAATAAACCTTCATACTTTCCAGATTCTTTTGTCATATATCCTTTAGAATCTACTGGGCAAAGGACGTCTAAATGATAAGTCTTACCAACTAAAAAGTCATCTTCACCATGACCAGGAGCAATATGAACTAAACCAGTACCATCAGAGGTTGAAACGTAATCTCCTAAAATACATGGAGAAACTCGATCATAAAGTGGATGCTTATATTTTAAACCCTCTAATTCACGCCCAGAATATACTTTTAAAACTTTTACTTCTTCTAAGTTTAGTAACTCTGTTAATTTGTCTTTTAATTCAGAACCAAAAATAAATTTACCTTTGGATGTATCTGCTAAAACATATTTGATATCAGGTCCTGCACAAACTGCTAAATTGGCAGGAAGTGTCCATGGCGTTGTAGTCCAAACTAAAAAGCTTACCCCACTCAGTTCCTCACTTTCTACAATTGGCAATTTAAAATAAATGGAAGAATCCTCTTTATCCTGATACTCAATTTCAGCTTCTGCTAAAGCTGATTCACTAGAAGGTGACCAATAAACAGGCTTTAATCCTTTATAAATCAACCCTTTCTCAGCCATTTTTGCAAATACCAAGATTTGATCCTTTTCAAAATCATGTTGTAAAGTAATATATGGATGATCAAAATCTCCTAATACACCCAATCGCTTAAATCCAATTTTTTGACGTTCTACTTGCTTATAAGCATATTCCTCACAAAGTTCACGAAATTCAGCAATTGTCTTCTCCTTGCGATTAATCCCTGCTTTTTGTAATGCGGTCTCAATTGGCAAACCATGAGTATCCCATCCAGGAATATAAACAGATTTAAAACCATTCATATTTTTATAGCGCACCACAAAATCTTTTAAAATTTTATTTAAAGCATGTCCTAAATGAATATCTCCATTTGCATATGGTGGTCCATCATGAAGTGTATATTCTCTTTTCCCTTCATTTTTTTCTAAGACTTTATGATATAAATCCATTTCTTCCCATTTTTTTTGAATGTTAGGTTCTTTATTATTTAAATTCCCCCTCATTTCAAATTCAGTTTTACCCATAAATAAAGTATCTTTATAATCCATAAAAACTCCTCCTTTAAAATCAAAAAAAGCATCCTTCATCAAAGGACGCTTGCTTACACGTGTTACCACCCTTGTTCAAAAAAAGAAACCTTTTCTTGCACTCATTTCTCTTTAACGCAGAGTCAATTCGAATACACTTTGCATGTATTATCTCCATTAGTGATCCAAATTATATGCTTTTTTTGCTTTTCACCAACCAGCAAATCTCTAAAACCACATGATAATTTCGTCTAATATCTTTGATATTTATCTATTT
>JAIDKZ010000081.1 GCA_029051735.1 Anaeroplasmataceae bacterium
AACTTTTAAAATTACTTCCTAAAGATGGTTATAAAATTGCTTTAAATTTAAAAGGTGAAATGCTTAGCAGTCCAGAACTAGCAAAAAAAATTTCTTCCATTTTAGATTATAAAAGTTCTCATATTGTTTTTGTGATAGGAGGATCTTTAGGTCTTGGAACAGCTGTTTTAGAAGAAATGGATTATCATTTATGTTTTTCTAAGATGACCTTTCCTCATCAGTTGATGCAAGTTATTTTATTAGAACAAATTTATCGTTCTTTTAAAATAATTCATAATGAAACATATCATAAATAGAGGTGAAAAAATGATCCGGATATTTGATACACACAGATTAGTGAAGAAAGATGAAATTGAAGGAGAAATTCCAAAATACTCTAAAGTAGTAAAAGATGTTATGAAAATTGTATGGCCTTCAATGATAGAAGGCTTTTTAGTCGCTTTAGTAACAATGTTTGATGGAATCATGGTTTCTACCATTGGAAATGATGCGAATTCTGCTGTAACAATAACAAAACAGCCAATTTATTTCATGATTTGCTTTATTACAGCATTAAATATTGCTCTTACGGCAATAATATCTAGAAGGTTTGGATCTAAAAATCAAGCAGCAGTAAACCATACATTACATGAAGGAGTTAAACTCTCTTTCTTGATTTCAGTCATTTTAAGTATCAGTGTTGCTGTTTTTTCACGCCCATTATGTAAATTTATGGGAGCAACAGAAAATACCATAGAATATGCAACAAGTTACTTAACTATCATTGCCTTAGGGTTTGTTTTTAATGGATTACGCCTAACAATTAATGCATGTCAAAGAGGAATAGGAAAAACCAAAATTTCTATGTGGACAAACCTTGTGGCAAATTTGGTGAATATTGGTCTTAATTATGTACTGATAGAAGGAAACTTTGGCTTTCCAGCACTTGGGATATCAGGTGCAGCAATTGCTACAGTAATTGGTAATGCAGTTGCTTTTATCATTTGCATGATAACAATCCTTTTACCTAAAGGATATTTGAAATTATCCTTTAAGCAATTGATCCATATAGATAAGGTTGCTTTAAAAGATATCGTTCATATATTACCATCCTGCCTTATAGACCAAATTTTTTTAAGGATAGGCTTTATCTTGTTTGCTTTAATTGTAAATTATTTAGGGGATGATGCTACTTATGTTCATGGAATATGCAATGATTTGAATTCCTTAATGTTTACTTTGGCAGATGGATTTTCTATTGGTACTGCTGCAATTGTAGGGCATCGGTTAGGAGAAAAGAGGAAAGATTTAGCTATTGTTTATGCAAAGGTAAGCATGACCATATCATTTTTATGCGCTATAGTAACATGTATTTTTATGTTTTCTGCTAGAAATCTTTTAATTGGTTTATACAAACCAGAAACAGACCAAAGAGCACATATGGCATCATTAATTATGATTTTGGCTGCTTTTACAACACTTCCCCAAAATATTCAATGGGTAATTACTGGAATTTTAAGAGGAAGTGGTGATACAAAATTTACTGCCACAAGTTCACTTGTTAGTGTTACTTGCATTCGTCCACTTGTTTCTTATTTACTTTGTTATCCATTAGGGCTAGGTGTAATGGGAGCTTGGATAGGTATGCTAATTGATCAAAGTCTGCGTTTGGGGTTAAATGTTTGGCGATTTGGAAAGAGAAAATGGTTGCAAATTAAAGTTTGATAAAAGGGCTTACATTTTTCAACTGAATTCGTTGACTATTTAATTATAGCGTCGTAAAATTATTTATATATAATGTACTTTCTTAAGAGGAAAAATAGAGTACATATGGAGGAAAAAATTGATGGAAAACATTAGTAGTAAGATAGTAAATAAGGTAAAACATCCTGTTAAAATCATGCAGTTTGGTGAAGGAAACTTTTTAAGAGCATTTATTGATTGGATCGTGGATTCAATGAACAAAAAAGCAGATTTTAATGCAGGTGTAGTTGTTGTTCAGCCAATGCCTTTTGGACGTGTTAAGGAGTTGAGTGAGGCAGATGGTTTATATACTTTATACCTACAAGGTATAAATAATGGAGAAACTGTTAAAACCCATCAGGTGATTGATTGCTTAGAAGATTTTATTAATCCGTTTACAGATTATCAAAAATATTT
Organism: Anaeroplasmataceae bacterium; assembly: GCA_029051735.1. GTDB lineage: Bacteria > Bacillota_I > Bacilli_A > Acholeplasmatales > Anaeroplasmataceae > Pelethenecus. The sequence continues at coordinate 2,140 of JAIDKZ010000081.1, forward strand.
AGATTATGCGAAAAGTGAAGATTTGGAATACATTATTTCTAATACAACAGAAGCTGGTATTGCTTTTGACCCTAATGATACAGACTTCTCTAAAACTCCAAATAGTTTTCCTGGAAAACTATTGGCATTTTTAAAGGTTCGTTATGATTATTTTAAAGGAGATGCATCAAAGGGATTAGAAATTATACCTTGTGAATTGATTGATCATAATGGAGATACTTTAAAAGAAACATTAATTCAATTAGCTCATCATAATCATATGGATCAAAAATTTATTGATTGGGTAGAGCATGCAAATCGATATTACAACACTTTAGTAGACCGAATTGTTCCAGGATATCCTAGAAATGAAGATAAAGAACTATGGAATCAATTAGGATATATTGACAATAATATGGTTGTAGGTGAAATTTTTCATTTATGGGTGATTGACGGCAAAACAGTAAAGGATTTAGAGAAGAAGCTTCCAACGAAAAAGGCTGATTTAAATGTTTTATTTGTGGATTCAATTAAGCCTTATAAAGAAAGAAAAGTTAAGATTTTAAATGGTTCTCATACTTGTTTGGTTCCAGTATCTTATTTGTCTGGAATTGATACAGTTCGAGAAACAATTGAGGATAAGCAATTAAACAAGTTTGTTTTAGATTTTATATTTAATGAGGTTGTTCCAACAATTAATATTCCAAGAGATCAGATGGATTCTTATGCAAATAGTGTATTAGAACGCTATGGAAATCCTTTTGTTCGTCATGAATTGATGAGCATTGCTTTAAACTCTGTTACGAAATATAAAACTAGAATTTTACCTACAGTGCTAAAAAATTTAGAAGATTTAAATCATTTCCCTAATCATGCATTATTTAGTTTAGCAGCTCTTATGGTTTTTTATAGAGGACAACGTGGAACAGAAGAAATCAAGTTAGCAGATGATGCATGGGCATTAGATATGTTCCATGATTTATGGAAGTCTTTTGATGGTTCAAAAGATGCATGTAAAAAGATTGCAAATCATGTTTTAGGATTAAAGTCTCACTGGGAAGTAGATTTGACAAAGTATGATGGTGTTTTAGAATTTATAACAGATTGTTTATATGAGATTACATCAACATCTATGCGTGAAGCATTAGCAAAAATGGTAAAATAAATTAAAAAGGAAGATAAAATATGAAAGACTATATCATCATTAATCCAGTAGATAATGTTGCTGTTGTACTTCGTCCCTTTACAAAAGGAGAAAGTATTGAGGGGGTTATACTTTTAGAAGATATCCCTCAAGCTCATAAAGTGGCATTAAAAGAGATTAAAAAGGGGGAGGACATCATTAAGTATGGCGCCCCAATTGGACATGCAACAGATACAATTCAAAAAGGTGCACATGTACATACACACAATGTGGCTACAAATTTAGATGATGTTATTACATATGCATATGAGCCAAAATATCCTAATGTTTTGGGATATAAATCAGATCGTACTGTTGATGTTTATGAACGTTCTACAGGTGAATATGGTATCAGAAATGAATTATGGGTTATTCAAACTGTTGGCTGTGTTTCTGGTATGGCTAAAGATATGATTGAGAATTTTAAATCTAAATATGATACTTCTAAAATTGATGGAGTTTATACTTTCCAGCATCCATTTGGCTGTAGTCAGATGGGAGCAGATTTAGAACTGACTAGAACCTTATTACAAGATATGGTAAAACATCCAAATGCAGGTGGTGTTTTAGTCCTTGGTTTGGGTTGTGAGGAAAATTTGATTTCAACTTTTAAAGAAACTTTAGGAGAATATGATTCTTCAAGAACACGTTTTTTAGTTGCTCAAGATGTTGAAGATGAAGTTGAAGAGGGAACCAAACTTCTTAAAGAACTTTATGATCAAATGAAGGAAGATAAGAGAGTTACAAAACCGTTATCTGTTTTACGAATTGGACTAAAATGTGGTGGTTCAGATGGAATGTCAGGCATTACAGCCAATCCTCTATTAGGACGTTTTTCAGATTTCCTTTCTTTAAATGATGCAACGACTGTTTTAGGAGAGGTTCCTGAAATGTTTGGAGCTGAAAAGTTATTAATGGCTCGTGCTAAGGATGCAAAGACATTTGATAAAATTGTAGATTTGATTAATGAATTTAAGATTTATTTTAAAAATCACAATCAAGTAATATATGATAATCCTTCTCCAGGAAATAAAAAGGGTGGTATTACCACATTAGAGGATAAATCTTTAGGTTGCACACAGAAGGCTGGTGCAGCAGTTGTACAGGACGTTTTAAAAATGGGAGAGCGGATTCGCACAAATGGGTTAAACCTATTATGTACTCCTGGTAATGATTTAGTGGCAACAACAACTTTAGGTTGTGCTGGTTGTCAAATGGTATTATTTACTACAGGAAGAGGTACTCCATTTGGAGGATTTATTCCTACTGTAAAAATTGCTACAAATACAGCACTTGCCACTAAAAAAGCAAACTGGATTGATTTTAATGCTGGAGATTTGGTAGATAAAAAGAATATGGATGAATTATTAGAGGATTTTATAGATTATTTATGTGATATTGCCTCTGGTAAGAAACTTGCTAAAAACGAGCAAAACAACTTCCGTGAAATATCCATTTTTAAAGATGGAGTTGTATTATAATTTTAATATAAGGAGAAAAATAAAATGAAAGAATTTATGGATAAGGATTTCTTACTTACAACAGAAAC
>JAIDKZ010000082.1 GCA_029051735.1 Anaeroplasmataceae bacterium
GTATAAATTGTCTTTAAATGTTCATTCTTGACCTGATTAAAAATAGCATTAAAATCATCTTCATTTAAATAATTTAAAATATCTGAAGAATAAAATCTTTTATTCTCTTTTACACATACAAAAGCAACATCCATATCTCTAAATTCTACATCAACAATTGGATCTTTTGTATTTAATAAGGTCGAATAAGTAATTAGACGAGAATACATTTCTTCTTCTGCAATATATTTTATTCTTGAAAAGATTATACTTGTAAAAGCAGAAACAGAAATTAAAATAACAAATAAGAACAAGACTACAATTTGAGCGGAAATGGACAATTTTTTCATAAAGTAATTAACCTATATCCAAAACCATAAATTGTTTCAATTTGCAGATTTGGCATTTTTTGTCTCAATCTACGTAATAAATCATCTACAACCCGATCACTTCCAAAATAATCCTCACCCCATACAGCATTTAAAATTTGATCTCTAGAAAAAGCTTTTCCTGGATTGTCGATTAAATAAAGAAGCAAATCATATTCTTTAGATGTTAACTGTAAAGGCTGGTCATTACAATAAACACTTCTTCTATCTTTATCTATTTCATAGTCTCCTGTCTTAATTTTATTATTATGATTAGAACTATGACTTTTAGAGTAAGTTCTGTTTAATAAGTTCTTTACTCTTAGAACCAATTCTCGAATAGAATATGGCTTAGCAAGATAATCATCACTTCCAAGTTCTAATCCCATAATCTTATCAATATCCTGATCTCTAGCAGATGTAAAAATAATTGGCTTTTGTGCATTTTTTAAATGTATGCTTTTTATTAAATCATATCCACTTAAAATTCCCGGAAGCATTATATCTAGTATCCATAAATCAATAGAATCATCAATACTTTTTTCTGCCTCTTCTCCTGTAGAATACCATTTTACATCATAACCTTCTGACGTTAAATATTTTATAACTAAAGAAGCTAAATTTTTTTCATCTTCTACTAAAGCAATTTTGTACATCCTTGTTCACCTCTTATGTATATTATATAACAAAATTCTTAAACGATAAAGGGCAACCTACATTTAGGCTGCCCTTTATCTTAATTGGGAGAGTTATAGTTTGCTTATGAAAAAAGTTTCTATCTATGTAGGGATATTTAGATAGATACTGTCTCTTTAAGACACTTATAGTATACCCTATAATAATAGAATTATTATCGAAAAATTATGGGAAATTGTGAAAAATTTAATTTTCAATATGATTCAATAACTCTTCTGACAACGCTAATACTTTTGGTTTATATTTTTCTTTTAATTTATTATAAAGATATTTATAAATACTTCCAGCAACCAAAACGAATAAAACACCTATAACCCCTAAAATGATTCCCCATACAATTTGATTCCATTCTAATATACATGTTAACCCTGTACCAAAAATCAATACACCTGACACACCAATACTTATACCTACTCCTTTAGGAATAATTCTAACTTTCTTATCTAGTTTTCTGAGTTCAGTTATCTTAGATTCATTTTTCTCTTTAGAAATATATTTTCGTTTGATTTCTTCAATTTCTCTTCTTTCCTCAGGAGTAGGAGAACTATAATTATACTCAAACTTATCTGTCATCATTTACTCCTTTATTTCTACAATAAATGTAGTTCCTTTATTTTTTTGACTCTTAACAGAAATCGTTCCACCAATAATATCAATAACTTTCTTTACTAAAGCTAATCCTAATCCATTCCCTTCATGGCTATGGGAAGTATCCCCCTGATAGAATTTATCAAATATATGTTGTCCAATTTCCTCATTGATTCCACATCCAGTATCCTGAATTGTAAATATAATTTTATTGAATTCTTTTCTTAGACTAATGTTGATCTGCCCTTCTGGCTCTGTAAATTTAATTGCGTTTGAAATTAAGTTACTCCATATGATTTCTAAATAACTTTCTTCACCTAAAAAAAATACATTTTCTTCTATATTACAATTTAAATCAATACTTTTTTGTTCAAATATAGATTCAAAAGATAAAATCTGATTAATAATGGATTCACTTAAATTAAAGCTTTTGTATTCTGGTATAATTGCTCCATTTTCAAGTTTATTTAATTTTAAAATATTTGTCACCAAATTTGTTAATTTCTTGCATGTTACATCTAGTGTCAAAAGATATTTTTCTCTTACTTCTTCACTTAAAGATTTGTTTCCTAATTCCTTTGTATAATTTTGAATAATTGATAGTGGAGTTTTAATCTCATGTGAAACATTAGAAATAAAATCCGTTTTGAAAACTTCCATTTTGGATAATTCAGAAGCTAAAATATTCAAATCCACTTTAATTTGATCGTATGTAGAAGTACCATGCTTACTTGAAGGATATAGCTGGATATTGAAATTACCATTTGCCATTTTTTTCGTTGCATCTCTAATTTCTTTAACTGGTTTATCAACTGTCAATTTTCTTCTAATAAAATCAATCGTAGCACATAAGGAAGCAGATAGAAAAATAAACATAATTAAAACAATTGAAATGAAGCCATCACTTTGTTCCTTAATTAAAGAATATAGTAGAACCGCTAAACTAGAATTAAAAGTTACAGTTAAAAAAAATAAAAGAAATCCAACTCCTGAATTTTTAAATTTCTTCACTTTAATACCACCTTATATCCAAGTCCATGTACTGTTTCAATTGAAAATCCATTACAATCTTTTGTTTTATCTCGAAGTTTAGATAAATATACATCTACAGTTCTTGATGTTGCAGATGAATCAAAATCCCAAAAATTTTCCATTAAATTAGAGCGTGTAAAGGTCTTTTTAGGATAAGAAAGTAAATGAAAGAGGATATCAAATTCTCGTACAGATAAATTAATTTCATGGTTATTAATAGTTGCGGTTCTTTCCTCTTTGTTCATACAAAAATTTCCTATAACCAGTTCATTCGTTTTTGATATATTTAATCTTCTTATAATAGCTTTAATTTTATATAATAATTCATCAATATCAAATGGTTTAGTTATATAGTCATCAATCCCTATTTTGTACCCCATCTGCTTTGCTGGTTTATCCTCTCTTGCTGACATAAACAAGATTGGAATACTTTCATTTTCTTCTCGTACTGATTTGGCTAAATCATATCCACTACATAATGGCATCATAATGTCACTTAAAATTAAATCAATTTTCTTATTACAAAAAACAGATAAAGCATCTAATCCATTTAAAGTTGTGTATACTATATACCCCTCTTGTTTTAACCGAGTACACAATATGTTGTTTAAATCAACATCATCTTCAGCTAGTAATATATTAATCATATAACTCACCATCCATTAAAGGAATACAACCTAGTTCTTTCATTTTATTATCTAATGATTTTACTATCTTTCCACTTCTAAAATAAAATATTAAGCCTCCTAAAGCATATGGAAATATTAATATTTCAGACAATATAATAATAAAGATTTTCAAAAATATATTCCACTGTCTAATAGGACTCTTTCTTTTAAATATCAACCCTTCAACCATTCCATCACGTAGAATAGCAACATAAACAAAGTTTCCATAAATATAGCTATTTGTAATTTCTAATGTTAAATCATCAGAAGAAATATTTGAATTTTGGGTTAAAATATATCTATGATATCGATGATCTAAAATACTTATTTTAGGTGCAAAGTAAACATAAATTCCCAATAAAATAATAATAGCACCAACACATACGCCAAATATGCCATCAAACTCTTTTGTTGATGATTGATTTGAAAAAGACATAATTGCCATTTCTGTTAAAGCAATAGCTGTCAAAGCAGAACATAAACTAATAAGTTTTATATTTCGATAGTAATGTCCTCGTCCTGAGGCACTAAAGCATCCTCGAATTGCAATTCCCATTTCCACAAAGGAACTACAGGCAATAACTAATCCTACAGACATATAATATTGTGAAGATTCTGCTGATGTAAATATCAGTCTTCCCATATAGAATGTATACTGTATACCAGCCAATATTAAAAACAAAGCAATTAAAGAATTCCGTTTCTTAAATGCTCTTTTTCGTGGATGAATTACTCCTAGCAAACACTCTAATTTTGCCAGCATCAAACATATATTTACAATTCCTGATACTAAGAAGGCCAAGTTTAAAAAGGATAAAGAAAATTTAACTATTGCTAAAAAAGCATTAAAGCCAATAGAAAACTTTGTATTAAAAATGGTTCTTTGCTCGAATGTCAAAGATCGATATTTCAAAATCCAATTTTTCATAACGGTCTCCTTTTTTATTTTAATTATACTATAAATAGACAAAGATATCCACCACAAATTGTGGTGGCTCATTAGAATGGATCTATTCATTTAAAAGTTCATCAGAAATTTCGATAATTTGTGTTTTATATTTTCTTTTTCTCTTATTTAAAATAGTTAAATATATAGGATAATTTATACTAACTAACAGAATACCAATACATCCTATAAGAATTCCAACCCACATATAATCTTCTAAAATTACTTTCATCGCAATACACATACCAAATCCTAAAACTAAAGTTCCTATAACACCAAAGCAATAGGCAAAAACAGCAACAGGTAAATTTACTTTTTTATCTAATGATTTTAATTCATCTAGCTTTGTTGTTTCTTTCTCCAAATAATTATCTTTAATTTTTTGTACATATTGTTTTTCGTTCATTTTTCTTTCTCCTTTTCTTTTGTAATTATTTTAAATCAAAAAAATTAAAGATTTATTAATAAAATGTAAAAGTTTTGTAAAAAGATTGAATGAAAAACTTTATAAAAAAAACTGGCAATCTTTTGCCAGTATAGTTTTTAATTATTCTTCATACATATCTTCATAATCATCCATTAGATCATTATATTTATCTTCGTTGAAGTCATCCTCAGTATAGCGCTCTGTAATATCTCCATCAATGATAGAATCTTCGTCATCTTCGTACTCATCATCCTCATCGTCTTCATCTTCATCATCTGAATCGTACTCATCATCTTCGTCATCTCCATACTCATCATCCTCATCGTCTTCATCTTCATCGTCTGAATCGTACTCATCATCTTCATCAAATACTTCATCTTCTAATGTGTCATCTTCGATTTCTGCTTCTTTTGAGTTAAATGCTGAACCATCCTTGTCAAATTCATCTAAGGATTGACGTGATTTTAAATCCCATTCTTCATTTCCCATATATACAAATTTCGAACTTGTTGTAATGTCAATGTAGAGTTTAGTTGCGAGTTCTCCTGATGAATCCTCTACGCCCTTAAGAGCTAAAACTTCTTGTATCAATTCTTTAATAGAGCATTTTTTGTTTTTTTGTTCCATTAGTTGAACTGCAATCTCTAAAAATGACATCTGCGAAATATTTTCCATTATAATTCCTCCAAAGTTTAAAACAATGTTATTTTACTAAAGTTTTTTAAATTTATCAAGTATTTCCATTTAAAAGTAAAATAAATTTTGTATGAAAGTGTATTTATTTACCTATTTTTGTCTATTTTTTTATGTATATTTTTAATTCATGATATTCAAAGATAGTTTAAAAGATGATGTAAAACCATCATTCATAAGCATATCATACCAAATTAATATTTTTTTGTCAGATACTGTCAACTTTGTACATTGAGTTTGAAATTCAAATTCTAAACCTAACTTATTTTTATATGATGATTTTTGTGTAGTTCCCTCTTTAAAATGCATAAACATTTCAATTTCGCCTGTTCTTCTTATATAGATACTCTCATCCTCAATAGTTAAATAAATTATTACATTTTCAGTAGAGTTGTCCAAAAAAATATAAGTATTATTTTCTTTAACTGCTTCAGAGACAAAATAAGTTTTATTTTGTTCTTGATCTAAACTTAAAAAAGATATTTTCATATAGAACACCTACAATATAAGTACGATTAATAAAACAATAAATCCTGGCAACCTAAAAAAACCAATCAAGATGACAGATAATAAGTTGAATGGTATTGACAAATTAAAAAATTGTCCCACCAAATTAAATAAAAGAACTGAAGCTACACCAATAAGAATGGATTGAATTGTATATTTAAGCGTTTTTTTCATAAAATCACCATAAAATTATATGATAATTTTTCTTCTAATATTCTCTTCTACCTTCCATCGCTTTTAAAACTGTCATTTCATCCGCATAAGACATTTCTCCCCCTACAGGAAGACCATGAGCGATTCTAGTCAATTTGACAGGTACATCAGATAATAGTTCTTTAATATATCTTGCGGTTGTTTCTCCTTCTAAAGTAGCATTGGTTGCCAAAACAATCTCATCATATTGATTTTGTTTTGCTTTTTCAATCAATGAATCAATATTTAAATCTTGAGTACCAATTCCTTTTGAAAAACTAATTGCCCCATTTAGAACATGATATATCCCCTGATATTCATTCACATTTTCAATAGTATATAAATCTTTTATTGTTTCTACTACTAAGATTTGTCTATGGTTTCTTTGGTTATCCTTACAAATTGTACATAAAGTATCTTCACTAATATTCCCACAACATTTACAAATTTGTATATTGTTTTTCACATCTAATAAATGCTTTGAAAATCCTTCTGTATATTCTACATTTAACTTTGTATATACATATAAAGCATATCTTTCAGCTGTTTTTTTTCCAACAGAAGGAAGACGAGAAAAATCCTCAATCAAATCTTCTAACGGCTTTGGATATTTTAGCATTAGAATAAGCCACCAAATCCAGCGCCACCAAATCCTCCTAGTGCTTTTTGTGATTCGGCTTCAATTTTTTTATGAGCATCATTTAAAGCTGCAACAATTGTATCTTCAATCATCTCTATGTCATCTTTAGATTCTAATGCTTCTGGATCTATTTTTACTCCAACAACTTCGTGAGTTCCTTTAACAGATACTTCTACCATTCCTCCACCTGCAGTTCCAGTAAAAACCGTCTGTTCTAATTTCTCCTGTGCTTCCATCATTTGTTTTTGCATTTTCTTTAAACGCATCATTGCTTGTTGATTCATTTTTAATCCTCCAATATTTCTATTTTTTCTTTCTCTATAAATTCATATAACTTTTCTAAATCAGATTCTTCTTTTTGAGTTGGTTCTTTTCTTCTTAAGACTCCAATTGATATTTTTTCTAAAGATACTTTTGGATTATCTAAAGAATATTTAGATTTATAATCCACTTTAATCTTATTCCAAACTACTTTTGGTAAACATATATAATCTATAATTTCAGAATTATATTTATCTAGTATTTCTATGATTCTAACAAAATTTTCATATCTCATTAAACGATTACAAAATCCTAAATCATTTAATACAACCACCATCTTATTATCATTTACAGCTACAATCTCACCTGCCACTAAAATTTGGGCAACAAATACACCACTATAATCTTCACTGATTTTTTTCCAAATTCCTTGTAATTGTATTTTTCTAGCTTTAGATGCAGAATTTAATATCTCTTCTACTTCGCTGATTTGAATTTCATCTTCTGTTGATATTTCTATAGGCTTTGGTTTTTCTATAATTTGTGGTTGATCCATTTGCTTTATTTCTTCTTTTGTTGGGATAGAAATTTCTATTGCTTTTGGTTTTTCCTCTAAAGGAGTCTGATTTGCAAGCATATCTATTGTATGCTCTAGCTGCTCTATTCTTTCAATTAAAGAGATTTCCTCATGAATCTTTACATCACTCATTTTTAAAAGAGCTAATTCTAAATATGCTCGTTTTTGAGTAGAAAATCTCATATTATTATTCGTTTCGTTTAGTTGATTCAACCAATCATAAACAATGCTTTTCATTACTCGATTACAAAATGTCTTAAAATCATCTTGGTGATATTCCATTTTATCTTCTAATATTGCTTGATTTTTTAATAGCAATACATCACGTAAAAACATAATCAAATCATTTATAATACGAGGAACTTCTTTTCCTTCTTTTAATATCTGATCTAATAATTGTAGTGCGGTTGGACCATCACCATCTAAACAAGCGTTTAACATATTGCATAACACCTTATAACTCACATTACCACTAACTGATAAAACATCTTCTATTGTAATTTCTTCATTTATACTAAAAGAAACAGTTTGATCTAATAAAGATAAGGCATCTCGCATTCCACCTTCTGAGGCAGATGCAATTTGAAGAATTGCTTCTTCTGAGATTTTTATATTTTCTTCTGCTGTTACAATTTTTAAACGTTTAATTAAATCTTCCATAGTTAAGCTTTGGAAATCAAAGCGTTGACATCTAGATAAGATTGTATTTGGCAATTTGTAAGGTTCTGTAGTTGCTAATATAAATATAACATGTTTAGGTGGTTCTTCTAATGTTTTTAATAAAGCATTAAATGCCGCATTGGAAAGCATATGAACCTCATCTATAATGTAAACTTTATATTTACCTACAGAAGGCAAATATTTAACACTATCTCTTAATGCTCGAATATCATCTGCTCCATTATTAGAAGCAGCATCTATTTCAACAACATCTGCAACAGTTCCTTTTTGAATTCCCTTACAAATTTCACATTCATCGCAAGGTTCAACAGAAGGTCCTTGTTCACAATTCAAAGCTTTCGCCATGATTTTTGCTAAGGTTGTTTTTCCTGTTCCTCTTGGACCGCAGAATAAATACGCATGAGCAACTTTATTTAATTTAATTGCATTTTGTAATGTTTTTACAATATGCTGTTGTCCTACAACATCACAAAATTTTTGTGGTCGATAGGCACGATATAATGCTACATAAGCCATAGTCTGCCTCCTTTAATCTAAATAATAAACATGTTTCACACCTTGTGAATCATAATAATGGTAATATGAAATATAGGTTTCATTGCTAATTAATATATCATATATTGATGTGGTAAAACTATCCTTATTTAAATTAATTCCAACTGTATCAAAGGTTTTACTAATTAAATCACTACAGTAGGATTTATTTTTTGTATCAAATAAGAAAGAATAATTATAAGGATCTTTTTCCATTGCCATTGCATTAGCTAAAACTTTTTTTCTCTGTTCCTCTGTCATTTTAGGACGAACTACAATGACCTCCTGATAAATATCTGCTGTTACCCAATATGTTTTGTTTGCGATTTCAGCATAGTTATCTGTTTCATTTAGTCCTGTTGCTTCCATGACTTTGAAATTATTCACAGCATTTGTTTGGGTATTTTGATCTTCATAATCCCCCAATACTAATGCTGCATGCCCTCCAGCAAAAAAACTTACAAAGCCATGCACAAAAGGAATTTCCATTTCAGATGTTAAACTTAGAATTATATCTCCTGTGTTCCCTGGATAATAAACTCCATTGACAATTTGATAAGTTTCCAGTGTCTCATTAGATTGAATTGTATAAACCTTTAAATTGCTAGAAGATAACGATTCTTGATATACACCTTTTTGTTTGAATTGATGTATCAAGCTTGTTGATTGAATATGTTTGGCTATTGCTGTAGTAACAGCACCAACAATTATAAACAACAATACTGATTCTATTCCAGCAAAAATATAATATACTATTTTTTTCATACAAATATTTTACCATACTTTTATATTAAATAAAATAGAAACCTAATCATAAATTTCTTCTATAATATCTGTTTGATTATCTTTTTTATTTTTTAGTTTCATATTTTTCTTTAATAGCAATCTAAAGTTATGACGTGATAATGCTCGATATCGTTTTAACATTTTCTTAAAAAATATTCTATCTTTTTCTGATAAGCTATGATACCTCTTTTTTATTCCTCTAAAATATTTAAATGGATGCTTCTTAAAATCAAAAATTGTTGAATTATCTTTTTCCATTGCCACTTTAAATAACATATCAAAAAATTTCTTTCTATCCTCTATAGAAGTAGACTCTATAAACTCATTACTGCTTTTCTCAAATGTTTTGGAAAAGAAATTAGCCTTCTTAACTTTTTTAAATCTTCCATCTTTATTTATTTTCCAATTGAATGGATCATGTTGCATAATCCCAATTCCACTAGAATCTACAAATTCCATCTTCTCTGTATGAATTAGTAAAATTCCTACCATAGATTCTTTACATGTTGTTTTTGCAATTTTGTGTTCAATAGATAAATATTCTTTAGTATTAAAGATATCTTTATGAAATCCTGGACCATCATGATCATAAATTCTAATAATTCTTTTTTTGATATATTCTGAACAAAAAACTGCTGCGTAAACTGCTAAATTACCACCTTTAGAATGTCCACCAATATAAATCATTTCATTTAATCCTAACAAACTGCAAACAATATCTAAGTATTTTGATGCATCTTCTTGAGCGGGAATTTGATCCATTAGTGCCATATTGAAATCTTCATACCATCCAAGTAGAGTTAAATCTGTTCCACGATATGCGATATATGAAAAATTTTCAAATTGAAAAGTAACTGCACAAAATTGTTCTATTTTTTCTACATGAAATAAATTTAAAAAATAATTTGCATGGACTTGCTCAAATCTTGCAGATTCTCTAATTGCTTTTAATAAGCGAATATTTTTCTTTTCATCTAAAGTATCTTTGCACATTCGTTGAATCACTTTATCACTTAAGATATCAATCAATCGAACGGATGCTTTATTATCTTGAACTGTTGGAATAAATTCATCTAAATTTAAATAAGAAATTTGACTTAAAATCAAACTATCTACTTCATTAAAAGGAAATTCAGTGAAACTCTTATGACCAAAATCTTTTACATACTGAATTATATTTCTCATCTAAACACCTCTTTTTATTTTTCATTTTGAAAGAATTGAATTAATTCTTTTTTTAAATGGTAATCATCTGTTATGATTTTTTTATTTAACCAATGTCTAGGCATGATTTGCTGATATTTAAATTGTGTAAATCGATTATCTAATAAAAGAACAATTCCTTTATCCTTTTCACTTCGAATTACTCTTCCTGCAGCTTGCACTACTTTTGTAAAACCAGGATAAGTATATGCATAATCAAATCCCATTTGATATATTTCTTCAAAATATTCTTTCATCAAATTATTCTCATCACAAATCAGTGGTAATCCAACACCAACAACAATGACACCGTTTAACCAATCTCCTATAAAGTCAATTCCTTCGCTAAAAACTCCCCCTAAAACAAAGAATCCTACTTTCGTATTTGTAGTATCTTTAAAACGGTCTATAATTTCATTCCGCTTTAGCTCACTTATATCATTTTTTTGAATAATCATTTCATAATCTGGTTGAACAATACGCTCTACAACTAAATTCAAATATTGATAAGAAGGAAAAAATATAATATAGTTTCCCTGTTTCGTTTTTGTAACAATTTCAATAGTTTCAATAATGGAATCTATTGAATTTTCTCTGTCTTTATATTTAGTTGAAATCTTATTATTAATAATGATATCCAGTTTTGCAGGATCAAAAGGACTAGGTAGTTCTAAAAAATTACCTTCTCCTTGTGTTAATAAATCTGCATGATATTCAAAAGGTAAAAGGGTGGCAGAAAAAAATACAATTCCTTGTATAGATTCTTTTATAGTATCTAATATAAAACTAGAGGCATCTAAGCATAATAATTGTAATATACATTCCTCTTGATTTAGTTTAACAATAAATCGATGTGTTGGGCCAAAATATCCAGCAATTTGAACAAAGTCATAAATGTTAAAATATGCTTCTAATGCTTCATCTTTATTTTTAATTTTTTTATTATCAGCAAAAATTGAATCGCATTTAGTTAATAAATTTTTTAATAAAACTAACCATTCTTTATTTAAACTTTGTTCTATATGAATTGTTTTTTCAGCTAAAATATCTCTAAAATCATTTATTTTTTCTAATAAGATATTACAATCTTTTCGGATAGAGGGTTCAAATCCATTTAGAATTTTTCTTAATAATCTAATATCTGATTCACAAAGGGTAGCAGAATACATCTCTTTACTTCTAGATATCAAATTATGAGCCTCATCTACAAGGACTTTAGGATGATATGTGTCATCCTCAAAATATCGAATTAAATGAGCTCTTGGATCAAATACATAATTATAATCTGCAATAATAATATCACAATAATAGGATAAATCTAAACTGAATTCAAAGGAACAGAGTTTATATTTTTCACCTATTGATTTTAATATGTCTTCATCATAGATATCATAAGCTTGAAAAATTTCCTTAAGTGCTTCTCTTTTTTTGTCAAAATAACTTTTAGCATATGGGCATTCCTCTGGATTACAATTTTTAGCCTTGATATTGCAAATTTTCTTTTTGGCAATTAAATTGATTGTTTTTACTCTTAATCCTTGTAATGCTAATAGTTGAATTGCAGATAATGGAGCGTTTTTTCCACTACCTTTGGCAGTTAAATAAAAAAGTTTATCTTTTTTTTCTAAAGTTTTCAAAGAAGAAAATAAAGATGCCATAGTCTTTCCAATTCCTGTTGGAGCAATTGTATAAAGAATATCTTTTTGCTTCATGGTTTGATAACATGCTTTCATCATATCTCTTTGTCCTGGACGCATTTTCTCATAAGGAAATTTGATTGAATGAATTGTCTGATCTTTTAGATTAGAGGCTTCTTCATTTAAGTAAATCCATTCCATGTATTGTTCAATGATATAAAAAAAGAAATCTTCTAAGTCATCTAAACTCATAATATAGTCTATGGATTTTATTTCATAATCTACAACTGAAATATAAGTAAGTCTTAAATGTATGGGATTTAAATTATTTTCTAATGCATATAAATATCCATATAGTTTTAATTGTGCTAAATGTTCAGGGCGTGGGATTAAGTTATCAAATTCCATGGTGGTAGACTTTATTTCTTCTAAAATGATTTCATCATTTATGTTTAATACACCATCTATAAACCCATGTAATAAAAGTTCTTTTCCTTTATATTCTAGTGTTTTTTTTATATATACTTCACTTTTACTTTTATCATTATATTTTGATTGAATGAATTTATGAAGTCTTGTTCCTTCTTCTAGTTCCTTCATAGAAAATAATTCTGCAGTTAGATCACCAGATTGACAAACAAAATAAGCCAATTCTTTAATTGCTATTTTTATATCCATAAATTCACCTCCATACTACTTCATTATAACATAAAACAACAATTTTCTATTCTTATAATTATATTGTTTATTCATATTTATTTTGATATTCAAATCTAATATAAAAAAAGATAATAGAATTTTTTTATTCCATTACCTCTTTTATTCTTATTCTATTATAGGTTCTTCTTTACTTTCTACTTCTTCTAGTTGTTCAACTTCTTCTTCATCAGCTTGACGATCTACTATTGCAATTGTTGCAATATTTTGATCATGTTTAAGTTTAATTAAAATTACACCTTGAGTAGCTCGTCCTGCATGGCTAATACTAGATACATGCATACGAATTACAACACCACGATCTGTTGTTATAATTAAATCATTATTTTCATTAACACTTCGTAAAGCAACTAGCTTACCATTCTTTTCAGTTACGTTTAATGCTTTTACACCCATACCTCCACGGGTTTGTAAACGATATTCACCTGCATTAGTTCGTTTTCCAAAGCCTTTTTCTGTAACTACCAAAATTTCGTTTTGTTCAGGAGTTACTACAGCCATACCTACTAATTTATCTCTTTTTAATAATTGCATACCTTTTACACCGGCTGCACTTCTTCCAATTGGACGAACATCAGATTCTTTAAAACGAATTGCTTTTCCATTTGAGCATCCTAAAACAATTTCTTTAGTTCCATCTGTCAATTCTACTTGCAAAAGTTCATCTCCTTCTGCTAGGTTAATTGCGATAATTCCACTTGTTCTGATATTTTTAAATTGTGAAACAATTGTTCTTTTAATTGTTCCGTTTTTAGTAACAAAGAACAAATAAGAGTTATCATCTTCTAAAGAACTAACTTTTGTTATGGCAGCTAATGTCTCATCTTCTTGGAAAGATAAAAGATTGACAAGTGGAAGTCCTTTAGCTGTTCTAGAAGCTTCTGGAATCATATAGCCTTTAATTGCATAAACTCGACCTTTGTTTGTAAAAAATAAAAGATAGTCATGTGTACAAGTTGGTGTAATAAAAGCAACATCATCATTTTCATTTGTTTTAATTCCACTCATTCCTACACCACCACGACTTTGTGTCTTATAGGCATCTTGTTTCATTCGTTTAGCATAACCCTTAGATGTAATTGTAATTACAACATCTTCTCTTGGAATTAAATCTTCATTTTCTATTGAAATGTCTGCACTTAAACAAATTTCTGATTTTCTTGAATCACTATATTTATTTTTAATTTCTAATAATTCATTTTCTATAATCGCATATTTCTTATGATCATCTGCTAAAATACTTCGATACTCTTCACATGCTGCTTTTAATTCTGCATGTTCATTTAATATTTTTTCACGGTTTAAACCAGATAATCTTCTTAATTGCATATCTAAAATAGCTTGTGCTTGAATTTCATCAAGTTTAAACTTTGCCATTAATTTTTCTTTTTCTGTTCCATCCATTGTATGACGAATAATATGAATTACCTTATCTATATTATCTTGTGCAATAATATATCCATCTAAAATATGAATACGTGCTAAAGCTTTTTCTAAATCAAATTGCGTGCGTCTTGTAATAATATTAACTTGGTGTTTTAAATATACTTCTAATGCTTCTTTTAAAGTTATAGCCTTAGGCTTATTGTCTACAAGACATATCATATTCATACCATAGGATGTTTGAAGTTGAGTATATTTATAAAGATTATTTAACATAACTTCTGCATTAACATCCTTACGAAGTTCAATAACAATTCGAATTCCACCACGACCAGATTCATCTCTTAAGTCAGTAATACCTTCAACAATTTTATTTTTTGCAACTTCTGCAATTCTTTCTATAAGTTTTGTTTTATTGACCATGTATGGTATTTCAGTTACGATGATTTCATTCTTACCATTTTTTAAAGAGACAATCTCTGCTTTTGAACGTATAACAATGGAACCATTTCCTGTAGTGTAAGCATTTCTTAATCCTGTTCGACCTAAAATTTGACCACCTGTAGGAAAATCTGGACCTTGGATGTATTCCATTAATTCTTCACTTGTAATTTCAGGATTATGAATTACAGCAATAACACCATCTATTACCTCACCTAAATTATGAGGAGGTATGTTGGTTGCCATACCAACAGCTATACCTGTTGCTCCATTTACTAATAAATTAGGAAATTTAGATGGTAATACCTCTGGTTCAATTTCAGTAGCATCATAATTATCATTAAAATCTACTGTATTTCTATCAATATCTCTTAGCATTTCCATAGCAATTTTGCTCATACGTGCTTCAGTATAACGCATTGCTGCTGCACCATCACCATCAATATTACCAAAGTTACCATGTCCATCTACAAGAGTGTAACGATAGCTAAATGGCTGAGCCATACGAACCATTGCTTCATAAATAGAAGAATCTCCATGAGGGTGATATTTACCCATTACATCTCCTACAATACGAGCAGATTTCTTATGAGCTACATTTGAATATATTTTCAATTCATTCATACCATATAAAATACGTCTTTGTACTGGTTTTAATCCATCTCTTGCATCTGGTAATGCTCTGGCAATAATAACTGACATTGCATAATTCAAAAAGGAGGATTTTACTTTATTATTTATATCTAATTGTTCAATTCTGTCATATTCCTGTTGTTCTAATTCAACAAAATTTTCTTTATCTTTATCCACAATCGTTTCCTCCTTACTTTAAATATCTAGATTATCTGCGTAATGCGCATTTTCTTGAATGAATACCTTACGTGGATCAACATCTTCACCCATTAGCATTTCAAAAGTTTGACTTGCGATGGTTGCATCCTCTAAGTGAACTTGTACTAATGTTCTTAATGCTGGATCCATTGTAGTTTCCCATAATTGTTCTGCATCCATTTCACCAAGACCTTTGTAACGCTGAACATCTGGTTTTCGATCTGGGAATTCTTTCTTGAATTGTTCTAATTCTTCATCTGAATAAGCATATCTGACAACCTTACCAAATTGTGCCTTATATAGAGGAGGTTTTGCTACATATATATAACCTTTTTCAATTAACTCTGGCATAAATCTAAAGAAGAAAGTCAACAACAAAATACAGATATGTTCACCATCTACATCGGCATCGGTCATTATAACAATCTTGTGATATCTTGCTTTTGTAATATCAAATTCTTCTCCAATTCCTGTACCTATTGCTTGAATCATAGATAAAATTTCATTATTGCTTAATGCACGTTCTAATCTTACCTTTTGAACATTTAAAACCTTTCCTCTCAAAGGAAGAATTGCTTGATATTCGCTATCTCTACCAGATTTTGCTGAACCGCCTGCTGAATCTCCCTCAACAATGTACATTTCTGATTTTGAAGGATCTTTACATCTGCAATCTGCTAATTTAGATGCAAAACTTAAATTATCCAATGGAGATTTTCTTCGTGTTGCTTCTCTAGCTTTTCTTGCTGCAATTCTTGCACGAGAAGCTAAAAGACACTTATCAATAATTGCTTTTGCTTCATTTGGATTTTCTAAGAAATGACGCTCTAAAGCCTCTCCTAAACATTGAGATACAATTGCTCTAACCTCTGTATTACCCAATTTAGTTTTCGTTTGTCCTTCAAACTGAGGATTTGGATGTTTAATAGAAACAATAGCAACTAATCCTTCACGAACATCCTCATTATTAATTTCTTCATCTTTTTTTAACAAATTATTTGTAGTTGCATAATTCTTAATACAACGTGTTAAAGCAAGTCTAAATCCTTCCTCATGCGTTCCTCCTTCATGAGTATGAATATTATTGGTAAATGAATAAATCAAGCCTGTATAAGTATCATTGTATTGCAATGCAACTTCCACCTGAATATTATCTTTTTCTCCTTCACAATATATAATTTTAGGAGCAATAATTTTTTTACCAGAATTTAAAAATTCAACATATTCTTTAATACCACCATCATAATGATATTGGTTTTCTACAACTTGTTCTCCACGCTTATCCCTTAAAGTTAATTTAATTCCACGATTTAAAAAAGCCAATTGTTGAATTCTTTGTCTTAAAATTTCATAAGAATATATCGTAGTTTCAGTAAACATGATAGGATCTGCTTTAAAAATTACTTGACTTCCAGTATGAGAAGATTTTCCATACTCTTTTAAATCATATTTTACTTTTCCACGCTCAAAACGTTGTTTATATAATTTTCCATTTCGACTTACGATTACCTCTAACCATTCAGACAATGCATTAACTACAGAAGCACCAACACCATGTAATCCACCAGATACTTTATATGAACTTCCATCAAACTTACCACCTGCATGTAAAACTGTAAAAATAGTTTCTACTGCACTTTTCCCAGTCTTTGGATGCTTATCTACAGGCATACCACGTCCATCATCTGTAACGCTAATTACGTCTCCTGGTAATATTTCTACTTCAATATGTGAAGCAAAGCCTGCCAAGGCTTCATCTATTGAATTATCCACAATTTCCCATACCAAATGATGTAATCCAGCAGGACCTGTTGTTCCTATATACATACCCGGTCTTTTTCTTACAGCTTCTAAACCTTCCAATACTTGTATGTTTTGCGCATCATAATGTTTATAATCTTTTTCCATTGTTCTACTCCTTTAAAGTTTTATAATTAATGCATTTTTCAATAAACCATCTGGGATATTAAAAAGAGAAGTTGTTGTTATAATTGTTTGATTTTCTCCTTTTATATATTCCATTATAGAATTCATTCTTTTTTGATCAATACTCGCAAATACATCATCTAATAATAAAATTACTTCCTTATTATTTTTTTTATAGATTTCATCTAATGCTAACTTAATTGCAAGACAAATTGTTCTCATTTGACCTTCTGATGCATAATCAGAAGCTCTTTTTTGATTAATTTTTATTACAAAATCATCTCGATGTAATCCAATATTCGTTGTTTTCGTTAATAAGTCATAATTGAATTTATTATCAAAAGATTTTTGCAAATCATTTATATCATAAGTAGGTATGTAT
>JAIDKZ010000083.1 GCA_029051735.1 Anaeroplasmataceae bacterium
GAGCATTGCTGCTCTTCTAATTATTGAAATAAATTTTTAAATTTTTCCCATGGAGATTTCTTTTCTTTTTTCTCCACACTACCTAATTTTTCTAATAGTTCTTTTTCTTCTGAACTTAAATTTGTTGGAGTCTGTACATGCACAATAACATATTGATCTCCTCTAGATAAAGAATTCGTTTTTGGGTTTTTCGTTCCCTTTCCACGTAAGCGAAATTTAGTTTCTGATTGTGTACCCGCAGGAATTTTAAGCATAACAGGAGAATCTATCGTTGGAACCTCTATACTATCCCCTAACGCAGCTTGAGAAAAACTGATTGGAACATTTAAAATAATATCAGATCCTTCACGTATAAAATTCTTATGTGGAGTAACTGTAAAGGCAATATATAAATCTCCTGCACCTCCACCATTACTACCAGCTTCACCATACCCAGCCATACGTAAAGTCATACCAGTATCAATACCAGCAGGAATTGTCACCTCAACATCCTTTGTACGACGAATCCTACCCTTACCTCCACAAGATTCACATTTTTTAGTAATAATCTTTCCAGTACCATTGCAATCTGGACAAGTAGACTGAACTGTGGATTGACCAAAAATAGTTTGTTGACGCATTAAAATTCGGCCTTGTCCCTTACACTTTGGACAGGTCTTAATATCATTTTTAGAGTAAGCTCCTGTACCTCCACACGTAGTACATTCATCATCCGCAGTTAAACGAATTTTTTTCTTACAACCATAAACTGCTTCTTCAAAGGTTATTGTCATATTTTTTTCAATATCTTTCCCTTGCTGAGGCCCTGTAGAGCGTGAACGCCCACCACCAAAAATAGAGGAAAAAATATCTTCAAAACCGCCAAAACCACCAGAAAAGCCAGAAGAGCCAAAGCCACCAAAGCCTGAACCAGCACCTCCCATTGGATCATCAAAACCAAATTGATCATAATGAGCTTTTTTCTGTTCATCAGACAATGTATCATACGCTTCATTAATTTCTTTAAATTTTTCTTCTGCTCCTGGTTCTTTATTTATATCAGGATGATATTGCTTTGCTAATTGACGATATGCACGTTTAATCTCATCTTGAGTTGCTCCCTTTTTTAAACCAAGAACCTCATAGTAATCTCTTTTTGCCATAAGCTTCACCTCACAAATTCAGAAGGGGCCATAAGGTCCCCTCTAAATAACTTTTCATAAATTATTGTACATCAGAGAAATCTGCATCAACAGTATTATCATCTTTAGCTGAAGTATTATCTGCAGCATCCTGTTGCTGAGCTCCTTGTGCCTGTTGATATGCCTTAACAGCAATATCTTGAGCTACTTTTTCTAAAGCTTCTTTCTTTTCTTTAATAGCATCTAAATCGTTAGAATCTAATGCTTTCTGTAAATCTTCACATAAGTGCTCTGCATTTTCTTTTTCATTAGGATCAACATTTTGAAGATCATTTAAAGCCTTCTTTGTTTGGAAAATTAATTGATTTGCCTCATTAATTAAATCAGCTTCTTCCTTGCGCTTTTTATCTGCATCAGCATTTTCTTCTGCTTCCTTAACCATTCTTTCAATCTCAGCATCAGATAAGCCTGAACCACCCTGAATTGTAATCTTTTGTTCTTTACCAGTACCTAAATTTTTAGCAGAAACATTTACAATACCATTTGCATCAATGTCAAATTTAACTTCAATTTGAGGAACTCCACGTGGTGCAGCAGGAATATCTCCTAGTTGGAAACGACCTAAAGTCTTATTATCTGCAGCCATTGGTCTTTCTCCTTGTAATACATGAATATCAACAGCTGGTTGATTATCAGCAGCAGTTGAGAATACCTGGCTCTTAGAACAAGGAATTGTTGTATTTCTCTCTATTAGTTTTGTAAATACACCACCTAAAGTTTCAATACCTAAAGATAAAGGTGTAACATCAAGTAATAATACATCCTTAACATCACCAGTTAAAACACCACCTTGGATTGCAGCACCCATAGCAACAACCTCATCTGGATTTACACTCTTATTAGGTTCCTTACCCAATTCCTTCTTTACCAAATCTTGAACAGCTGGAATACGAGTTGAACCACCAACTAATAATACTTGATCTAAATCCTTTGCAGTAAGCTTAGCATCTTTTAATGCACGACGAACTGGTCCTAAGCAACGTTCAACCAAATGAGCAGTTAATTCATTAAATTTTGTTCTAGTTAAAGTACGAGTTAAATGTAAAGGTCCGGCAACACCCATAGATATAAATGGTAAACTAATCTCTACAGAAGTTACACCTGATAAATCCTTCTTTGCTTTCTCAGCGGCATCCTTTAGACGTTGTAAGGCCATCTTATCTAAAGACAAATCTACTCCAGATTCTGTTTTGAATTCAGCTACTAACCAATCCATAACTGCCTTGTCAAAATCATCTCCACCTAATACATTATCTCCAGCAGTAGATAACACCTCAAAAGTACCATCAGCTAAAGAAAGGATAGACACATCAAATGTTCCACCACCAAGGTCAAATACAAGAACTGTTTGCTCTTTATCCGTTTTATCAATACCATAAGCAAGTGCAGCGGCAGTTGGTTCATTTATAATACGCAATACCTCTAAACCAGCAATTTTTCCTGCATCCTTAGTAGCTTGACGTTGAGCATCATTGAAGTATGCTGGAACTGTTATTACAGCTTTATCAACTGTCTCGCCCAAGTAAGCTTCAGCAGTCTTTTTTAAGTTTTGTAAAATCATTGCAGAGATTTCCTGAGGAGTATACTTCTTACCATTTACATCCTCTTTATAATTTGTATCTCCCATATGACGCTTAATAGAACTTACTGTATTAGGATTTGTAATTGCTTGACGTTTTGCCACATCACCAACTTGAATTTCATCTCCTTTAAATGCTACAACAGATGGCGTAGTTCTTACACCTTCTGCATTTGTAATTACTTTTGCCTCACCTGCTTCCATAACAGAGACACATGAATTTGTTGTACCTAAATCAATACCTATAACTTTGTTTGACATAATTATTCTTCCTCTTTCTTATTTTCTTCTATTTTGTTTACAATTACCATTGCTGGTCTTAAAATACGATCCTTATACATATATCCAGTTTGCATAACTTTTAGAACCATATTATTTTCCACTTCTTTATTTTCTTCAACAGACATAGCCTGCATTGTGGTTGGATCAAATTCCTTGCCTAAAGCTTCAATTTCTTTTAATCCTTCATTTTTCAATATATCCACAATTTGACCAGTAATCATTTTAAAACCAATCAAATAATTAGCAATTTCAGGAGATGGAGCCTCACAATCAACAATCTTCACTAGCATATCAATTGGATTTATTAATTCACTAATAAAATTTTGAGATGCATATTTGCGATCACGAACCGCTTCTTCCTTAAGCCTACGCTTTGTATTCTCCATTTCTGCATATACCTTAAGATATTCATTATGCTGGTTTTTCAGTTCTGCCTGAAGTTTTGCAATTTGCTCTTTATAAATCAGTTTCTTCTCTTTTTTTTGTTTAGGCTCCTCTGAAGATTTTTTCTCTTCTTGGTTCTCACCCTTTTGTTCTGATTTTTCGTTTTCTACTTCTTGTTCTTCTTTTACTTCTTCTTTAATTTCTTCTGCCACCATTATTACCTACCTATTATATAATTTTGGCATACTTTTAGCAACATATTCTAAAAGTGGTATAACTCCTCGATAATTCATTCTAGTAGGCCCTACTAAAATGAGTGTTCCATACTCATTATCATCAATATAATATGGAATCGTTACAATGGAGCAATCCTCTAAGCCATTTGAATTTTCTTTACCAATATATATCTTTAAATTTCCAGCACCAGAACCTGCAAAATCAGATATTGCCTCATCATCGATGGCTTTCAATATTTTTTGCATAATTTGATAATCTTGAAACTCTGGTTGATTAAACAATCTAGAAAGACCTGAATCATACGTTTCAGTATTTAAAAATCTAGAGAATCCTTTAATCATAAAATTTAAAATATCATCCTTAAAATCAACCATTTGGCGTATTCTAGGCTTTGCAGCCTCTTTGGATAATATTTCTCTTATTTCATAAACTGAATGATCATACATCGCATTATCAAACAATTCAATAATTCTAAGCAAGTCATCTTGATTATAACCATTAGGAATTGTAATTCTTTGTGACTGAACCTGACCTGTGTTTGTAACAATTAGCATCACTGCTTCTTTTTTAGAAAGAGGAACAATTTCCATTTTCATGACCTTCGCAAAATCTGCACTTGATCCCAAAACAATGGAATAGTATCCTGTTAATTCACTCAAAAAATCAGCAAGCTTTTTTAAAGCATCTTCTTTAGACAAATGCTTATTTTCTAATATTGCATCCACATATTTAAAATATTCTAACACCTGCTCATCTCGTATTATGAGGTGATCACAATAATATCGATATCCTTGTTCTGAAGGAATTCGTCCAGAAGATGTATGTGTTTTTTCTAAAAATCCACTTTCTTCTAAACTTTGCATATCATACCGGATGGTAGCAGATGAAAAATCTAAATAAGGTTTTTCAGTTAATGATTTTGAGCCTACAGGCTCATTACTAGAAACATAATCCTCAATAATCGCCTTTAGAATTAACTTTTGTCGATCTGATAACATTTCTTCACCTCAATTTTGCACTCTTTATTCTTTAGTGCAACACTATTATATATCAACTTTTTGGCACTGTCAATTAAAAAGTGCTAAAAATAATAAAAAGAAAAAGAGTTTCTAAAAAGAAACCCTTAAGAAAATAGTATTCCACATGTCTTTTATCTAAATCATAACGAAATATCAACAAAGCTAGTTTTATAAAACTTGCATAATACTATAATAGAATCCCCATTCCCTTTTTATAATCAATTGTCGCATCATAAATATTTTATCTACAACCTCATCTTAGGTAAGTTCTATTTCGCTTCGCTTTAAGTTTTTTTAAAAACAAGAATAAAATCAATCATAACTATCTATTTTCCTTACAATAATAGTATAGCATAAATACTAAAAACACACACGACTTAAAGTTGTGTACATATTTTAAAATTAAATAAAGGGATTATTTTTTCTTTCAAATGCTATAGTAGTTTTACTTTCATGACCAGGATAGACATCAACATTATCATTGAATAATGTAATAATTTTTTTCAAACTGTCTCTCATTTTAAGGGCATCGCCTGTAGGAAAATCTGTCCTCCCCATACCCATATGAAATAAAGTATCTCCACTTAAAAGTTTATTATTATAAGAATATACAACGCTCCCCTTAGTATGTCCTGGAGTATGAATTACCTTGAAAGTATAACCAATCAAATTGATTTCCATTCCATCTTTTACTAATCTTAAATTTAATGCTTCTTTTTTAAAGTTTGATTTTTTCCCAAACTGATGATATAAAGATAGACTATCATCAAACAAAAATGGTACTTCTAATTCATGTATATAGATAGGAACATGAAAATATCGAATCCCATCAATATGATCCATATGTCCATGTGTCAGTAAAATAGCTTGAACATTATATTTTTGCTTGATATCTTCTGCATGCTTCTGAAAATCTAAACCTGGGTCTACTATTATACATTCTTCCCCATTTGAAATTATATAGGTATTTGTCAAAAAACTTCCAGTTATTATTTTTTCAATCATATAATTTTCCTCCTAAAAAGAAAAAAAGCTTTTTAAAAGCTTATTTCTTTTCCTTATGTGATGTATGCTTACGGCAATGAGGACAATATTTGTTAATCTCCATTCTTTCAGGAGTTGTCTTCTTATTTTTGTCTGTATAATAATTTTCATTCTTGCATTCAGAACAAATTAATTTTACTAAATCACGCATGTTTTTCCCTCCAGACTTAAAGATTACTTCC
>JAIDKZ010000084.1 GCA_029051735.1 Anaeroplasmataceae bacterium
ATCCTGTTTCCTGTGACTTTTTTTGTCAATGCAGGATTGAAAAAAACAATAAATAAAAATCCAAATGATAAAATGACGCAAACCATTGCCAGCTATGTAGCATGTTTTTATATGTTTTTACTTTCTTTGGTTATTTATTTTAGATTGAAATATGGTTCAGCAGATTATTTAAAGGAATGTGGATATATCCTAATTTATTATTCCTTAGTAGTATGTTCTTTTTATCAGGATAAAAAATTACTGAAATTTGTATTTCAATGGGTAATGGTTTTGGTTACTATTTTGCATTTTACAGTTACATATGGAATTATATTTTCTGATATGGCAACAGACTTTAAGTTATTCTTTACCACCTTTTTTGTAAGTAATGAATTCAAAGATATTTTAATTAGAACAATTTTATTAGGTATCTTTATGTTAGTTTTGTATTCTATTGTTTCTATGAGTGGATACATGCAAGAAGAAAGAAAGAAAGAACTTATGAAACGTAGAGAAGTTCAGGAAAACTTTACAAATGTTGTAACTAAAATATTTGATGCTACTTTGGCTGATTCTTCTAGAAGTGAGACAGATAAAAATAATATCTTACTGGCTTCTATAATGGCAAGGCGATTGGCAGAACTTTTAAATCTTGGTGAAGAAGATTGTGAGAGAATTGAAACATTTGCTAAAATTCATGTTGAACGAACTGTGAATTTTATTCCTGATGGAGCAAATGAGGATGAAAAATTTGAGATGTTAAGGGAGCAAACAGATTTAGGAAGTATTATTATTTCTAGATTACAAATTGAAAGAAGACTAGAAAATATTATGAGAGCTCCATTTGAGGGCTCAGACACAGAAGAATTCATTTTAGGAATGAAGAGCGTGGGGTTTGATACTCATACTCAAATTATTATGATTTGTGATTTATATGTAAACATGAGAAATATCAAATCCTTTAAGAAAGCTTTAAATCATAAGCTATCTATGCAATATATGACGGACCGTTTCAAGATATATTTTGATGATAACATATTTGAAAGGTTTGTTCGTTTTGGAGATGAATTTGAAAAAATATATGATGATAATGAAGGAGACAATTATGACTTATAATTATACAACAGAAGGAACTTGTTCTAAAAAGATAACATTTGATATTGATGAAGAAGGAATTCTTCATAATGTTAGCTTTTTAGGTGGATGTAATGGAAATCTAAAAGCAATTGGTCTTTTAGTAGAGGGTAAAAAAGCAACTGATATTATGGAAGTACTTAAAGGTAATACTTGTGGTATGAGATCAACTTCCTGTGCAGATCAGCTTGCAAAAGCAATTATGGAGGTAATCAAATGAGACGTTTATTTACATCAGAGTCTGTAACAGAAGGTCATCCTGATAAAATTGCGGATCAAATTTCTGATGCAATTTTGGATGAAATTTTAGCACACGATCCTAATGCTAGAGTAGCTTGTGAAACAATTTGTACCACAGGATTGGTTATGGTATTTGGAGAAATTACGACCAATCATTATGTAGATTTACAAAGCATTGTCCGTAAGACTGTAGCTGATATTGGATATACAAGAGGAAAATTTGGTTTTGATGCAGATAATCTTTCTGTATTATCTGCAATTGATCCTCAGTCTCCTGATATTGCAATGGGAGTGGATGAAACAAATGATCATGAACAAGGAGCAGGAGATCAGGGATTGATGTTTGGCTATGCTTGTAATGAGACTAAGGAATTTATGCCATTAGCCATCAGTCTTGCTCATAAACTTGCAAAACGATTGACAGATATCAGAAAGTCTGGAGTTCTTGAATACTTAAGACCAGATGGAAAAACACAAGTAACTATAGAGTATGATGAAACAGGAAAACCATTCCGTGTAGATACAGTTTTAATTTCTACTCAGCATTCTGCTGAAGTGGATATGAAGAATTTGGCAAAGGACTTAAAAAGAGAAGTAGTGGATGTTATCATTCCATCTCATTTAATTGATAAGAATACTAAATTTTTATTTAATCCAACTGGAAGATTTGTTGTTGGTGGTCCTGCAGGGGATTCAGGCTTAACAGGTAGAAAATTAATTGTTGACACGTATGGTGGGTCTGCCCCTCATGGTGGTGGTGCATTTTCTGGTAAGGATCCATCTAAGGTGGATCGTAGTGCTTCTTATATGGCGAGGTATATTGCAAAAAATGTAGTTGCTGCTGGTCTTGCTGAGAAGTGTCAAATTCAATTGTCTTATGCAATTGGTGTTGCCCATCCTACTTCTGTGCTAGTGGATACATTTGGTACATCTAAGGTAAGTGAAGAGAAAATATCTAAAGCAATTGAAAAGGTATTTCCTTTAACTCCAAAAGGTATTATTGAGTGCTTGAATTTAAAACGACCAATTTATTTAAAAACTGCTGCTTATGGTCATTTTGGTAGAGAAGATCTTGATCTCCCTTGGGAAAAAACTGATAAAATAAAGGAATTACTTGCAGAGATTTAGTTATTTTTTGTTGAGAATAAATCAAAAAGGATGTATAATAATCTCACGGTTTATCACAATTTGGTGAGAAACCAAAGGAGGGAATTTAAGATGTTCTTTGGCGTGGTTGGTAAAATTGTATTGCCAATTATAGTGGCTGTTGTTTTTTTAAGTTTAATTTTAGGAGTTCTCTTGTGGTTTATTGTCACCCGCTATAAATTTAAATTAATGGCAAAAGAGCTCAAAAACATTGAAGAAGAGATTGATCTACTTTTAGAACAAAAAAAGAGTGTATTAAAGGAGTTGCTAGAAGAAGAATTTATCCCTTTAGATTATGGTAAAACGATTCATGAGAAATATCTTTTCAATGAACAATTGAATCAAATCTATCATAATTGCAAAGAAAAGAAAGAGGCAGCAGAATTATTAGAAAATCTATTAGTTTTAGAAGGACAATTATCTGAATTGATTCAAGAGTATAATCTTGCTGTTGCAAAATTTAAAAATTTGACATTAGAATTCCCACACTCTTTGATTGTTGGTACAAAATATAATCAGATTGAATATTTTGGAAGTATGCAAAATTTAGAAAATCAAGAAGAAACAGACTCTACTTGTTAGAGTCTTTTTTCATAATTTAGGAGAAAATATGAATCAATATGAATTGTTAAAGCAAATCATTAAATCTAGCAAAAGCATCGTATTATTTACTGGTGCAGGAATTTCAGTGCCTTCTGGAATACCTGATTTTCGTTCGGATAATGGATTATACCATCAATCTGGATATTTTATTCCCCCAGAACAAATCATTTCCCATTCTTATTTTTTGAAAAATCCAAAAGAATTCTTTGAATTTTATGGAAGCAAAATGATATATCCAACTGCTAAACCTAATTTAGCACACATATACTTTGCCAACTTGAAAAATGTTAGTGCTGTGGTTACTCAAAATATTGATAATCTACATCAAGAGGCAGGAAGTAAAGTTGTTTATGAACTTCATGGAAGTGTGAAAAGAAACTACTGCATGAAATGCAAAAAATTTTATAGTCTAGAAGATATTCATCCTAAAAAAGTAAATTATTGTACATGTGGTGGGATAATCAAGCCAGATGTGGTATTATATGAAGAACCTTTGCAAATGGATATCATTTTAAAGGCAATATCAGCTATTCAAAAGGCGGATTGCTTGATTGTTGTAGGGACTTCACTTGTTGTATACCCAGCAGCTTCCTACTTGCAATATTTTAAGAAAGAAAATTTAATTTTGATCAATAAATCCACAACAGGATATGATGCATCTGCAAAGTTGGTTTTTAATGAGGATATCATAGAGGTTATAAAGAAAATTCAAGAATAAATTTAGGGCTAAACGTTTAGCCCTTTTTCATATTTTTATATTTTTAGCCATATAGTTATGTAGGCTGGTGATATTATCGATATAAAAATTAATGGATTAAATTTAAATTATAAGGTGGAAGGAGTAGGGGAACCAATTCTTTTACTGCATGGCTGGGGGGCATCGTTACTTACATTCTCCAAACTTAGCAAATCTTTAAGTTCACATTATAAAGTGTATAGTCTGAGTTTACCTGGATTTGGGGAATCTGAAATTGGAGTTCCACTTTCAGTATCAGATATAGCAGAAGTAATTCGTGCTTTCATTCTCGATCAAAAGATAGAAAATCCTATTCTTCTTGGTCATTCTTATGGCACAAGAGTTGCTGCTATTTATGCTTCTAAGTATCCAGTTCGAAAACTAATTTTAGTTTCAGCAGCTGGTCTCAAACAAAAATTAAAATTTTCCAAAAGATTAAAGGTAAAGATTTATAAGATTTTAAAAAAATGTCATTTGCCAGTAAAAATGGGATCTACAGATTATCAGAATGCAGATAATGTCAGAAGAATTATGCTTGTCAAGGCTGTGAATTATGATTTGACAGAAGTATATAAGAAAATTAATGCACCAACAATTTTAATTTATGGTACAAAGGATACAGTTACGCCTTTATCCTTAGGATATAAAATTAAAGAATTTATTCGCAACTCTTATTTATTAGAAATTGAAGAATGTGGTCATTTTCCATATTTAGAAAGAGAAAGTATATTCACTTTAATCTTGATGAGTTTTTTAATATGTGATGAACATGATAATTAGTATTTTTATATATGCTATTTTGAAATTATA
>JAIDKZ010000085.1 GCA_029051735.1 Anaeroplasmataceae bacterium
TGCTGGATTTGCTAGATTTCAATATCTTTTGGTAAAGAAACATGTCAATAACATACGCATTAATAACTATCGATTTGATTTTGAAAAATTTAGTAAAATCATCAATCTGGATTTTTTAGAAACAGGAATAACAAAACAATTTACAGATCAAATCAATAATTTGGCTTTTGTTTATGCATTTGATGAAATGCAAATGGCAAGTCTTTATAATGAATCAATTAATAAATCAGGATTGTTTGATTATCGTTTATTAAAAAAGAAAGCAAATATTTTATATAGTTATTTACATCATATGGATGCTCCTAAATTATTAACAAAGGAAGAAGAAAATATTGAAAGTGTAGATTTGATTGAATATTTAGATACGATTACAGCTGATCAATTATTGGAGAATATGATGCCAGGATTTCCTACAAAATACTTAAATACAGTTCAAGATATTTATTCAAATATTGATCTTCCTAGAGGGGTATTAAACTGTATGATTGTTAAAGTTTTAAAAGAGAAAAGTGGTGAATTACCTACTTTAGCGTATTTTAAAAAGATGAGTGAGACTTGGATTGAGAACAATATTTTTACAACAAGTGATGCCATTAAGTTTGCTACAGGATTTGAAATGTCTAAATCAAAACCTGTAAAACAAACAAAATATACAACAGGAGGGTTTGATAGTTTATGATAAAAATGGAATTAGAATCAAATGAATCTGCTACACATGATTTTATAGAGAAACTTAAGAATAATCCTTTGTTAGAGGGGAAAGATATTACGATTTTCAATGCAAACGATTATGCTTTATATTTAGCAGAATATGAAAATTGTTTACATTGTAAAGGTCTTAAAGATTGTAAAAATGATACAGAAGGCTATAAAACAGTATTAGATGGAGATTCTTTTCTTTTAAGCACTTGTAAATATAAGAAAGAACAATTGAAAAAAGAAAAAGAAGAAAATCATATTCATACCTTATTCGTATCCAAAAGTATTTTAAATGCACAACTAGAAAATTTGAATGTGGATACGCCAAACCGAAAAAAAATATATGAATATATAATAAAATTTATGAAATCTGCAAAAGAAAAAAACTTCATGAAGGGCTTATATCTATATGGAGATTTTTCAACAGGGAAAACATTTATATTAGGTTGTATTGCAAATGAATTAGCAAGAAACAATATCCAAAGTTTGATTATATATTTTCCTGATTTAGTCGTAGAGTTAAAAAATGCTATTGCAACTCCACGATATGAGGAACTTATGAATTATTTAAAAAGTGTAGATGTTTTATTATTAGATGATTTGGGTAGTGAAAATTTAACTAACTGGCTTAGGGATGATGTGCTTGGACCTGTATTGAATTATCGATTGATGGAGGAAAAGCCTATATTTATTTCTTCTAATTTAGATCCAAAAACTGATGATTTATTAGCACATTTAAGTGTGACAAAATCTGCATCTGATGTTTTAAAAGGAACCAGAATTAAATCTCGTTTAGAGGGTTTGGTTGTTCCAATTGAATTAGATAACTTAAAATATAAAAGATAACAAAAAGGTTGTTTTTGCTTAAGTTAAGTTGTATAATAAGAATAAATCGTAGATGAAGGATACGATTCAGTATAGAATTTATTAAAGAGAGGATGCGTTAGGTGCAAGCATCTATAAAGCTTACTGAGTTACTACCTTAGGAGATAAATGGAGGAAATGCCATTTCGTTACTCATGCGTTAAATGAAGGTTAAGCGTTGAAAAGATTTTTTCAAAACTTAGGTGGTACCACGGATTTTTATTCGCCCTAAAGATTTTAGGGCTTTTTTTATTTAGGAAGGAGAGAAAAATGATGTTAAAAATTACACTTAAAGATGGCAGTGTTAAAGAGGTGGAAAGTGGAAAACTTATCATTGAAGTTGCTAAAGAACTTTCTCCTAGTTTAGCAAAAAAATGTTGTGTTGCTAAACTAGATAATGTGCTTGTAGACTTAAAAACACCTTTAGAAAAGGATTCTAAATTGGAATTAATATTATTAGAAGATAAAGAAGCTTTAGAGGTACTTAATCATTCTTGTGCTCATTTACTTGCTCAAGCTATGAAACGATTATATCCAGGAACTTGCTTTGGTGTTGGTCCAGCAATAGAGGAAGGATTCTATTATGATTTTAAAGTGAATTTCCCAGTCATGCTAGAGGATTTGCCTAAAATTGAAGAAGAAATGAAAAAAATTGTAAAAGAAAATATTTCTATTGTTCATTATATGCTATCTAAGAAGGAAGCTAAGGATAAATTTAAAGCAGATCAATTTAAATGTGAATTAATAGATGCAGTAGAGGCAGATGATGTAGGGATTTATGAACAAGGAGATTATGCTGATGTATGTAGAGGTCCACATGTGATTTCTACAAGTGTTTTAAAAAATTTTAAACTTTTAAACGTTTCTGGTGCCTATTGGCGAGGGGATTCTAAGAATGAAATGTTGACACGTATCTATGGTACTTGCTTTGCTACACCAGAGGCATTAGAAAATCATTTACATATATTAGAGGAACGTAAGAAAAGAGATCATAGAAAATTAGGAAAAGAATTAGGCTTATTCATGATTTCAGAATATGGTCCAGGACTTCCATTCTGGCTACCTAAGGGGTATCAGCTTCGAAGAAGTTTAGAGGATTTTTGGTTGGACTTACATAAAAAAAGAGGTTACTTGACAATCAATACTCCAATCATGTTAAATAGAGAATTATGGGAGACCTCAGGGCATTGGGATCATTATAAGGATGATATGTTTACGATTGAAGTAGAGGATGGAACTTATGCAATTAAACCTATGAATTGTCCTGGAGCAATTTTGGTTTATAAAAATGATTTACATTCTTATAAGGAACTTCCTTTGCGTTATTCTGAATTGGGAAATGTTCATCGATATGAAGCAAGTGGGGCTTTAAATGGATTATTTAGAGTACGTGGATTTACACAAGATGATGCACATATATTACTATGTGAGGATCAGGTAGGAGAAGAGGTTGGCAAAATTCTTTCTCTATATGATTATGTTTATTCGATTTTTGGTCTTGATTATTCAATTGAGTTATCTACTAGACCTCTAGATAATTTTATTGGGGCAATTGAGGTTTGGGATGAAGCTGAAGAAGCTTTGAAGAAGGCTTGTTTAGCAACAGGACATGAGTTTAAAATCAACCCAGGAGATGGGGCTTTCTATGGACCTAAACTAGATTTCAAATTAAGAGATTCAATGAACCGAATTTGGCAATGTGGTACAGTGCAACTAGATATGCAATTGCCAGGAAGATTTAATTGTACTTATATTGCAGAAGATGGTACAAAGAAAACGCCTGTTATGATTCATAGGGCTTGTTTTGGTTCTTTAGAACGTTTTATTGGAATTATCACTGAAAACTATGCTGGAGCTTTTCCAACATGGCTTGCTCCTGTTCAGGTAAAGCTTATTCCTGTTTCTTTAGAGAAACATCAAGAATATTGTAATCAATTAAATGAAATATTTTTGAAACATAATATTCGTTTTGAAAATGATTATCGTGAGGAAAAACTAGGGTATAAAATTAGAGAAGCTCAGACACAAAAGATTCCATATACTCTTGTTATTGGAGATAAGGAATTAGATGGTAATTTGGTTACATATCGTAAGCATGGTACACAAGATCAAGTTACAGTTTCAATAGAAGAATTTATTCAAATTCTTTTAGAACATAATGAAAAGAAAAATTAAAAATTAGGTCTATGAATTGTCATAGACCTTCTATATATTTAGGTGGTGAAAACAGAATGGGACTATTGGAGGTTGAAGGACTAAGATTTAAATACGCAGATCAAAATTTATATAATGATATATCTTTTCGAATCTTGCAAGGAGAACACATTGTTTTAGTTGGAGATAATGGATGTGGTAAATCAACATTTATGAATTTGATTGCTGGAAATCTCATTTCTGATGCTGGTAAAATTACATGGTTAAATCATGTCCGCTTTGGGTATCTAGACCAACAACTAAAAGTGAAAACAGATTTAACGATTGAAGAATATTTGACAGAGGTGTTTGCTCCTTTAATACAAAAAGAAAAGGAAATGAATGCATACTATGATCAATTAATGACATGTCCTGAGTATGAATATGATATTTATTTATCAAGAGCTCAAAGTATTCAAGAGGAATTAGAAAAAAAGAATTTTTATCAAATGAACTCTACTTTAGGAAATATGATTAATGGTTTAGGAATTTCTGGATATGGAATGAATACACATTTAAAGAATTTAAGTGGTGGACAAAGAGCTAAAGTATATTTGGCAAAATTGTTATTAGATGCTCCTGATGTTTTGTTAATGGATGAGCCTACAAATTTTTTAGATGTTGCACATATTGAATGGTTAGCAAAGTATTTAAAAGGATTTTCTAAGGCATTTGTAGTGATTAGTCATGATGAAGATTTTTTAAGAGAAATTGGTGAGGTTGTCTATTGCCTTTCTAATAAAGATATGGTTCGGTATAAAATGAACTATGATCTTTTTTTAAAGGAAAAAGGAATAAGAGATGAACAATATAAGAATGACTTTTTGAATCAGCAAAAATTTATAAAAAAAACCCAAGATTTTATTCAAAAAAATATTGTTAGAGCAACAACTTCAAAACAAGCAAAATCTAGAAGAAAGATGTTAGAGAAAATAAAAGTTTTGGAGAAGCCTATTCATCATGAAGCTATGCATCTACATTTTCCATTTTCTAAAGGTTTAGGTCAAGAGGTTCTTAAGCTAGATGATTTAACCGTAGGGTATAATGAGATTGCTGTCTTATCTAATTTAAGTTTTCTTTTAAAACAAAATCAAAAGGTTGTTATTTTAGGACATAATGGTATAGGAAAATCTACCATTTTAAAAACTATTGTTGGAACTTTACCTAAACTTGCTGGAAAGTATGTTTGGAACCCTTCTGCGGATTTAAATTATTTTTCTCAAGAAGAAGATTATGACTCTGTTACTACTCCAATTAGTTATTTAAGAAGATTTTATCCTCTTAAGACTGATGGAGAATTAAGAAGTGTATTAGCAACAGCAGGTATTAAAGGAGAACTGGCTATAAAGCCTATGGCAACTTTATCTGGAGGACAGCAAACTAAGGTACGCCTGGCATTAATGACAATGAAGAAGAGTAATGTTTTAATCTTTGATGAGCCTACAAATCATTTGGATATTTATTCTAAGGCTGAACTTTGGGATAGTATAAATGAATTTCCAGGGAGTGTGATTTTAGTGACACATGAAATGGATTTTTATGATGGATTAGTAGACTTAGAACTGAAATTTGAGGATGGTAAGAAAGAATGATAAAGGAAAATCCAGTCATTGAAATTGTACCTTATTTAAAATTGATTAATGATAAGGTTAAACTAAAAATAGATAGTTTGCTTCATAAAACGAATATCACTTTATCTCAAAGTATGTGTATCTTATTGTTGTTAACTATGGGAGGAAAAACAAAACAAAAAGAATTGCAGAATCTTTTAAAAGTTAGCCATTCTGCAATGGTTCGAATGATACAAAGATTAGAGGAAAAGCAATTTGTTAAATCTATTGTAGATGGT
>JAIDKZ010000086.1:0-6529 GCA_029051735.1 Anaeroplasmataceae bacterium
CTTAGATTTGTTAGAACAGGCCAACAATCTCTTGCTAGATATTTCTGGCATTATTGATAACAAAATAAATTCTAATCTAATATAGATGTAAAACATTAAGGCAATACCAAGCTTTAATGTTTTTATTTTGCAATAAAATTAACCTATTCATTAGATAATAAAATTGAAATATTATTTCGTAAAAATAACAAAAATTATAATAATTGTTAACAAAAAGCGCTTTTATTCATATAGAAAACGTTTACAACGAAATAAAATATAATTTAAAGATTGATTTAGGAATAAATATAGATTATAATACAATAAATTTCATGAAAAGGAGAGATTTACAGTATGAAATTATTAAAGAAAATGATGGGGCTTGGCTGTGTTGCTCTAGGGGTTGCAACACTTGCTAGCTGTAATGGAGATAAGAATGGTAAAGAAACTTATACTTATCATACAACTATGGCAATAGAACCTCAAACATTCAACCCTCATACTTGGGAAACAAATACAGATAGTATAGTTTCAAGCTATGCTGAAATTGGTTTCTTAGAGCCAATATATGATACTACAAAAAATGATGGTTCATATACATGGGTTTATGAAATGGCAACTGATATTTCTGATTATACTCAAGAAGCAACTGCTGCAGAAAGAGAAAAATGGGGAATTGGTGCTGATGAAAAAGAGCGTATGTACAAAATTTCTTTGAATCCAAATGCTAAATGGGCAAATGGTACTCCAATTAATGCGCATACATATGTATACTCTATGAAGGAATTATTAAATCCTAAAATGATTAATTATCGTGCAAATAACTATGTATCTGGTAGTTCTTCAATTATGGGTGCTTATGATTATTTCTGGAGTGGAAGAGATAATTATGTAACATTAGATGAATATACAACATTTAAGGTTGAAGGTAAATCAGCTGTATTAGATGTTACACCTTTAATGCAAGCTGGTTTTGAATTAGATCCAAAAGATGTTAAGGGTTCTGGTTATGATAGCTATTTATTAGTTGGTGATAAATATTTATATGATTTATATCCTGATTTATATTCAGGAGATTGCAGAATGGCTTTGACTTTAGATAACTTAAATAAGTTTATGGAAGATTTCAAAAAGACTCAGTTCTATGCAGTTATGAAAATGGAATTCCCTACTGCTGCAGATGCATATGCTGTAGCTACTAAGTCATCTGAATTAACAGAAGATGATCTTAAGGCTTTACTAGATGCAATCTACATTATTACAGCACCTAAAACTAATCCAGAATTAGATTATGATGACACTGTTGGTTTATATGCTGTAGATGATTATACAATTATGTATGTATTACAAACTACA
Organism: Anaeroplasmataceae bacterium; assembly: GCA_029051735.1. Classification (GTDB taxonomy): domain Bacteria; phylum Bacillota_I; class Bacilli_A; order Acholeplasmatales; family Anaeroplasmataceae; genus Pelethenecus. The sequence continues at coordinate 1,336 of JAIDKZ010000086.1, forward strand.
TATTCTGAGTTCTATTTCAAAATGAGTATGTCTTCATTATGGTTAGTTTATGAAGAGTTATATGAAAAAGGTAAAACTACTGTAGGAAATTTAGTATCTACAAACTATGGAACTTCTGTTGATACATATATGTCTTATGGACCATATAAGCTTGATACTTATGAAAAAGGTAAGCAAATGCGTTTCACAAGAAATGATAATTGGTATGGATATACAGACGGCAATCATAAAGATCAATTTATGACAGATGGTATTACAATTGATGTTGTTAGTCAACATTCCACAGCTTTACTTGGTTTTGAACAAGGTAAATATGATGATATCGGATTAGATGTTAATGATATGGCTAAATATGGTAATAGTGAGTGGTTAAAAGCAGTAAATACAACTTATACTTGGAGATTAGTATTCAATACAAATCTAGATGTATTAAAGAGTCTTGAAGGTTCTTCAGGAAATAATAAGCAAGTATTAGCAAATACAGCTTTTAGAAAAGCATTCTCTGTAGCTATTGATAGACAAAAATTTATTAATGAGGCTGTTGGTGCTGGTACACCTGCATACTACTTAATTAATAGTCTTTATATGTATGATGTTGAAAATAATCCTAACTCTGTATATAGAAACACAGAAGCAGCTATGAAAGTAGTTACTGATTTATTTGGTGTTAAATATGGTGAAGGCGAGAAATATAAGACATTAGAAGAAGCTTATAGAGCTGTTTCTGGTTATGATTTAGATGAAGCTAGAAGATTAATGCAACAAGCATATGAAGAGTGTAAAGCAAATGGTACTTACAAAGATGGTCAAAAGATTTCTTTAGATTTAGTTGTTACATCAAGAAGTTCTATTTCAGAAGCTGCTAGAAAGAATTCAACTGTTCTTGATGCATTCTTAAAAGAAGCTATTAAGGGTACTGGTTTTGAAGCAGGTGGAATTGAATTAAATCCAAGAAGTTTATCAGATTATTATAACCAATTATTAGGTGGTGCTTGTGAAATGATCTTTGCTGCATGGGGTGGAGCAGTTTACTGGCCATATAGTACAATTTCTTGCTATGTAAATGATGCAAACCAAAGCACTAAGGTTCATGAAGGTGCTTGTTGGAATCCTGTAACAACAAATCTTACATTAACTCTTGATTTTGATGGTGATGGTGTTGCTGAGGAAAGAACAATGACTTATAACCAATGGGGTGTTGCATTAAATCAAGGTGAATTTGCAAATGCTTCATTTGATTTAAGAAATGAAATCATGGCAGCTTTAGAGTACAATGTATTGAATCAATACTATACAATTCCTCTATACTGTGATGCAAGCGTATCATTAGATTCAAAGCGTTTAAAATATATTGCTGATGAATACAATATTATGTATGGTTTTGGTGGTTTAAGATTCTTAAAGTATACATATTCTGACCAAGCATGGGAAAAGTATGTAAATAAACAAGGTGGAACATTAAGCTACGAATAATTCTTGGCTGTAATTAAAAAAATACAGATTGTCGGGATACTATTTTAATAAGTATCCCGATTGTTTGCATTAAGAAAAAGGGGTTTTAAAAATGTTAAAATATGTTTTAAAAAGAATTGCATTAATGTTTGTTACATTTTTAATCATAATCTCAATTTGTTTTATTTTAATTAAATTAGTGCCAATAACTGATGGTACAGATGTAATTAAAAATGAAATAGAAAAGGCAAAAAGAGAAGCATTAGGATATAACAAGCCTATTATTGTGCAACTTGGTATTTATTTGAAAAATTTAGTATTCCACCTAGATTTAGGTGTTTCATGGAAGAAAGAAAGAATGGTTGATGTTTCATCAATGATTGCAAGAAGATTGCCACCAACGATGATTCTAAATTTTTATTCTTTGATTTTCTCTATTCCTATTGGTATTGCTCTAGGTGTATTTGCTGCATTAAAGAAAAACAAATGGCAAGATCATTTTGTTTCAACAATTGTTATGATATTTGTATCTGTTCCATCTTTTGTGTATGCTTTCTTATTGCAATATACCTTAGCACATAAATTAAAGTGGTTGCCACTTATTATGTCGTCTCTTGCTGATGCTGGTGGTAGTTGGTTTAGTTGGAAAATGTTTGTGTCAATGATTTTACCTATTCTTGCATTATCGTTTGGATCTATTGCAGGATTGACAAGATTTACAAGAGCTGAATTAACTGAAACTTTAACAAGTGATTATATGCTATTAGCAAGAACAAAAGGTTTAACAAAGCGTCAAGCAGTAGTACATCATGCACTTAAGAATGCCATGGTGCCAATTTTACCTTCTATCATCTCTTCTTTCATTTCGATCCTTTCAGGTTCTTTAATAATTGAAGGTATTTTTGCAGTGCCAGGTATTGGTGGATTGTATATAGAATCTGTAAATTTATTAGATTATGATGTTTTTATGGGCTGTAATGTTTTCTATATTTTTGTTGGACTTGCTGCAGCCATTGTCGTAGATTTAAGCTATGGATTTATTGATCCTAGAATTAGAATGGGGGCGTCAAAATAATGCAAGAATATAAAGATTTAACTCCTAGTGATTTTGAATTCGTGCAACTTGACGATACAATTTATGATACTAGGTTTGAAACAAAGCCAGTTGGCTATTTAAAAGATGCTTGGAATCGTTTTAAGAAAAATAAAGCATCTGTTGTTGCTGCAATCATAATTTTATTAATTGTTTTATATGGTGTTTTTTATCCATTTGTAACTACAAAGAAATTATCAGAGAATAATGTTGAATATAGTTTAATGCGTCCTAAAAATGAATTTTTATCTAAAATGGGAATTTGTAATGGACAGTATAAGAAAAAGGGCTCAATGGCTTCTTATGCACAAGATTTTGGTAAAGCAGTAGGATATTTGTATCGCCCAGATAATGTGAATCAAATATTTAACATTTCTGAGTTAGAAGATTTAGAATTTAATCCAGTTAAAAAAATAAAAAAGACTTATGAATCTGAAGGATTAAACTATATTGAATATCAATGTGATCAATATTTAGAAAAAGGATTTGTTTATGCGCAAATCACAAGATCAGAATATGAAGCTATCTTAGAGTGGCAAGAAGAAACAGGGTATCAAGTTTTATTCCCACTTGTTGATACTTCTAAATATACAAACCCTATGCATCAAACAAATCCAAATATATGGTATGAGGTTGATAGCAAAGGATATCCGTTGAATGCAAAAGGAAAAGCGGTCCGTAATATAGATGATCTTGAGCAGCTTATTCCTAATTTCTTGAAAGATTCTGAAGGAAATGTACTTTATAAAACAGATTTAGGTACAGATAGTTATAGTGTAAGAATGCTTCGCTATACAAGACATATTTATAATTATGGAGAAGAACCTGCTTACTTTTTAGGTTCTGATGGTATTGGATATGATATAGCAGTGCGCTTAGCGTATGGTATCCGCTTATCATTAATTTTAGCAGTCTGTGTAGCTGTAATCAATTTAGTTATTGGTTCAATTTATGGAGCAATTGAAGGGTATTACGGTGGAGCAGTCGATATGACTATGGAAAGAATTACGGATGTATTAGGCGGTGTTCCTACAATGGTAGTTATTACTTTGTTTAATATATTCTTAGTTGAAACAAATAAGGTTTCCCCAGCAGTGTCATTTATTATTGCCTTTATTGCTACTGGATGGATTGGAACAGCAGGTAGTGTGCGTCACCAGTTCTATAGATTTAAGCATCAAGAATATGTACTAGCTGCTCGTACTTTGGGAGCTAAGGATTTCCGTTTGATGTTTAAGCACATTTTCCCAAATTCTTTGGGAACTATCATTACATCTTCAGTATTGGTTATTCCAGGAGTAATTTTTAGTGAAACATCCTTATCTTACTTAGGAATCATTGATTTAAATGGACCTAACGCATCTTCAGTAGGTACTATGCTTTCAAATGGACAACAATATTTGTCAACTTATCCACATATTATTTTATGGCCAGCTATAATTATCGCATTATTAATGTTGTGCTTTAATTTATTTGGTAATGGATTAAGAGATGCATTCAATCCATCATTGAGAGGAGTGGATGAATAATGGCAAAAAATCAGAATTTAAAGTTAGAAGTTAATGATTTAAAAATTTCATTCCGTACAAATAATGGTAGAGTTCAAGCAGTACGTGATATTTCCTTTGAACTATATGAAGGAGAAACATTAGCTATAGTTGGTGAGTCTGGTTCTGGTAAATCAGTTACATCTAGAGCTATTATGGGTATCTTAGCTCCAAATGCAATTGTAGAAAGTGGAGAAATTCTTTATGATGGAAAAGATTTAATGCAGATTTCTGAAGAAGAATTTCATGCTTTACGTGGTGACAAGATTTCCATGGTTTTCCAAGATCCATTATCTAGTTTGAACCCTATTGTAAAAATTGGAAAACAGTTAGCATAAGAAATGCTTTTGAAAAATAAACTTTCTAGAAAAGAGAATCAAAAAAAGTTAAATCAAGCTTTTAAAATTCTAGAAAAAAATATTGATATTGCTTCAAATGCAAAAGAAAATCCAGAGATTAAGCAAAAGAATCAGGCAAATTTAAAAATATTTAAACAATTTGTTAAAAAGTACATTGTAATGCAGAATCAGTATAACATTGCGATGGAAAAACTTGGATTTGCAATTGAAGAATTGGATAATAGTATTGTTTTATTAGAAAAAAATATTGTAACTCGTGTTCATAAAAATTTAAGTCATGCTAAAGATTATGCAAATCAATCTTTTGGGAAGTATGTTCTTAAAGAAGATGACTCTTATGTACTTGAACTCAATGACTTATGTGAAATCAGTAAAAATGATGATTTCTCTTGTCAAGAGGTATTGAATAAGGTAATACCAGTGAAAAAGCATTTTGAAGAAATTAAGAATGCGCTAATGCCAAATTTCTTCTCTTTAGCTTATTATCAGCTAAACAATCCTCAAACACCTGATATACCTGTAGAAGAACTCAATGAGCTTACACATAAAGTATTAGATGATGAATTTATGTTAGCGTATCTTCAAGATTTAGAAAAAGGTGTAAGTAATGCTTTTGCTGAAAAGAATGAGGCAAAGAAACTTGCAATAGAAAAAATGCAAGAGGAACTTAAATATTTAGAAGAACATGATGTATTAGAATATAAAGAGATAAAGGATAGATTCAATGCTTTATTTCCTTATAT
>JAIDKZ010000086.1:6539-11935 GCA_029051735.1 Anaeroplasmataceae bacterium
TATACTACTACATTCAAAGGTTCTATAAAAAAGCAATTACATACATATTTTAATGCTGCTAAAATCAATGAGAAAAATGATAAAAAATATCAAAGAGAGAAAAAGAAATTTGATAGAATTATTGCTAAAGGAAAGAAACCATCTTATACAGTTGCAGAGGTGATGAAATTAGATGCTGAGCTTTCTAAAGAAAATATTCATAAAATAATAGAAAAATTAATTCTTCTATATCAAAAAGATATTAAGAGTTTTGGTAAATTTGATGTTAAATCTTATACTATATCTATTATTGATTATTTAAAGGATTTATCTGCAAACATAGTTAAAAAAGTTTCTAAAAAAAGCGCTAAAGAACGTGCAATTCGTTTGATGGATGAAGTTGGTATACCAGATCCACAAAAGAGATATAAGCAATATCCATTCCAATTTTCAGGTGGTATGAGACAGCGTATTGTTATTGCGATTGCTTTATCTGCTGATCCTGACGTATTAATTTGTGATGAGCCAACAACAGCATTAGATGTTACAATTCAGGCTCAAATTCTTGAATTAATTAACAAACTTAAAAAAGAAAGAAATCTATCCATTATCTTTATTACACATGATTTAGGTGTTGTTGCCAATATGGCAGATCGTATAGCTGTTATGTATGCAGGAAAAATTGTAGAGTATGCAACTACAGATGAATTATTCTATGATCCTAAGCATCCATATACATGGGCGTTATTATCTTCCATTCCAGATTTAGAGACTAAGGAAAAACTTTCTCCAATTCCTGGAACACCACCTAATATGATATATCCTCCAAAGGGAGATGCCTTTGCGGAGAGAAATAAATATGCAATGAAGATTGATTTTGAAGAGCAACCACCTCTATTTAAAGTGACTGATACGCATTATGCTGCTACATGGTTATTACATCCAAATGCTCCTAAGGTGACTCCACCAAGCATTGTAACAGAAAGAATAGAAAGAATGCTTAACGCAAAAAAGAAGAAGAAGGGGGCTTCGAAAAATGGAAAATAAGGAAAAATTATTAGAAGTTGAACATTTGAAGCAATACTTCAAGATTGGTCCTAAAACAGTTTTAAAGGCCGTTGATGATGTTTCTTTTGACGTTTTTAAAGGAGAAGTATTTGGAATTGTTGGTGAATCTGGATGTGGTAAAACAACTACAGGTCGTTCTATAATAAAGCTCTATCAGCCTTCTAGCGGATATGTTCGATTTAAGGGACAAGTGATATCTGCTGGAACACTAGATATTAAAGAAAATATATCTAAAACAAAAAAGGCGCGATCTAAGGAAGTTGCTGAACTAGATAGGAAAGATCCATCCTATGCTGAAAAGAAAAAAGCAATCTATGATAAATATGTTGATGTTCTTATTCAGTATGGTAAGGATTTAGCAGATGCGAAGTGGGAGCAAAAGCATGGTACAGAACAATATATAAAGGATCAAGTTGAAAAAGTTCGAGCTGAATATGAGCCAAAATTAGCTAAATTTAATGAAGTTAGTGAAATGGATAAAGCTGATCAACTTAAGGCTCGTGCACAAAATATTGATTTAGCAACAAAAAAATTAAATGATACTAAGGCAGCTAAAGCGCAAGAACTAGCAACATTAAATAAAGATGATGCCTCTTATTTAGATAATAAGAAAAAGATTATAGAGAAATATGATTCATTGCTAGAAGAATGTAAGAAGAATTTAGCAAATGCTAAATGGGATGAGGAAACTGAGTTAAGAAAAGAATATTCTAAGCAGCTTAGATTAGCTAAAAAGAATAGATTAATGACTAAAATGCAAATGATTTTTCAAGATCCTATTGCATCCTTAGATCCAAGAATGACGGTTTATGAAATTATCGCAGAAGGATTAATCATAAGAGGAATTAGAGATAAAAAATTTATAATAGAAAAAGTAAATGAAGTTTTAAAATTGGTAGGCTTGCTACCTGAACATGCATCTAGATATCCTCATGAATTTTCTGGTGGACAACGTCAAAGAATTGGTATTGCTCGTGCAATTATCATGGAGCCAGAATTAATCATTGCTGATGAACCAATTTCAGCGTTAGATGTTTCCATTCAGGCTCAGGTAATGAATCTATTAAATGATCTTAGAAATAAGATGAATTTAACAATTGTGTTTATTGCACATAACTTATCTGTAGTTAAGTATTTCTCAGATAGAATAGCAGTTATGTATTTTGGTAAGATTGTTGAATTGACTACCTCAAAGGAGTTGTTTGAACATCCACTTCATCCATATACAAAATCATTACTTTCTGCAATTCCACTTCCTGACCCAGAATATGAAAAGAAGAGAAAAAGAATTGTTTATGATCCAATTGTTACACATAATTATAGTGTGGATTTACCTTCTTTAAGAGAAATTTGTCCTGGACATTGGATTTATTGTAATGATGAAGAATTTGAAAAATACAAGAAGGAATTAAAGTGAAAGCATTCTTTTTAAAGCATTTAAAAATTTTAATAACATTCCTAGTTGCAATTATATTGACAATGATTGTCTTTTTGGTAGTTGGTGGATTTCATTATGAATCACCAAAAGAAACAATTAAGGATATTTGTGATGCCTTTAGTATACCAGGATTTCTGATTTTTGCATTTGGTTTGTTAGTTTTTATTAGCAATGATGGTGGCTTTTCAATGCTATCCTATGCTGTTAAAAGAATTTTTGCAGTTTTTAAAAGAGATGCCAAAATGGAGGATTTTTACGAATATAAAAAGAAAAAAATTGAAAATCCTTCTCCATTTAAACATTATTTAATTGTCGGTGGAATGTTTTTCCTAATCGGTATGTTATTTCTTATTATTTTCTTAGTATTATAAAAGATAAAATGATGAAACTGAAAAAAAGACATTCAAAGTGATTTGAATGTCTTTTTGCTTAAAAATAAAAAAATTGTGGAGGAATCGTTTATGAAAAAGTTTTTTTATATCCTTTTAGCATTTTTTGCAGTATCTTTTGGAACAATTGCCTTAGCATCCTGCAATGATAGAAGTAATACAAGTGATGTAGATAGTGCATGGGAAGAAAAGGTAAAGTTTGAAAATAAGACCTATGAATATGATGGAAATGCTCATAGTATTGCTGTTACTGGTGCCCCAGAAGATGCAGAAATTCGTTATACTGGAAATGACAAAATAAAACCAGGAGAATATAGAGTTTTTGCAAGAGTGAAGTATAATGGTAAAGAGTTATCTTTAAATGCCATTATGACTATAGATAAGATAACTTCTGTCATTACAGCAGAAGAAAAACAGGTTTTTTATACTTGCAATAATGATGTAAGACCTTTATATAAATTGAATAATGAAGAGCAATCTGTAAACATAGTTGTAAAGCAAGGAGATAAGATTGTTTCAGAAAATTCTTTATATAAGGTAGGTAGTTACACGGTTGAATTACAAGCAAGTAAGACTACATATTATAAGGATAGTAATTTAGTTACCATTCAAGTTGAGGTTAAAGAAAGTCAATTTTCAGGAGTATCTTTTACTGGCTTGACTACTGCATATGATGGCAATGAAAAAGAAATTACTTTGACAGGAACATTACCAGATGGTTATAGTGTAGTCTATGAAAACAATAAGAATGCAGAGGTCGGAACCTATTTTGCCAAGGCAATAATCAAGGATATGAATGGTGTTGTTATTGAAGAGCATCGTGCTATATTAGATGTTGAATCACAGAATAATACAGTTTTTGAAGAATATCTTGATAATTTCTTTATAGAGTATTTAGAAGGAGATCAATTATCAGTTAATATTTTTTGTGAAAAACCACAAGATTTTGGATTGGAGCATTACACTGCAAAATGGTATACCTATACACCATCAGAGAATTATGAACAAGATATGATAGAGACTAGAGCATATTTTAAGGCACTACTTGATGAATTACATACCTTTAATGTTGATTTTTTAAATTCAAGACAACAAATTGCCTATAATCAAATTGATTCTTTCTTGAAATATCAAAATCAATATTATGCAATTGATAACATTGATTATTTGGAAAATCATTACATTGATCAATTTGGTGGTTATGTAGCAGATTTTGGTACTTATATGGAAGCTTATACACTTCGTGGCAAGCAAGAGGTGGATGATATTGTAGATTTTATTGTTTCTACAAAGACAGCATTCCCATCTTATTTACTATATATTGATGCCAAAACGAAAGCTGGATATCCTCTTTCAAACTATACAATCAAAGAAATGACAAACTATTTAGATGAGGTTCTTTCTAATCATAATCCAAGTAATGATGAATATTATTATCTTCAAGAAGTATTATGTGATAAGATAGAAAAAGTTGATTTCCTTTCCGCAGAAGAAAAAACAGAATATAAAAATAAAATCATTTCTGCTTTTGCAAATGAGTTTATTCCAGGTGTTTTAGAATTAAGGGATGGGTTACAGACATATTTAAATATTTTGCCTACAGAAAAAGAAGGTTATTGGGCGTCCTATGAGAATGGGTCTGAACTTTTCCAAATGGAATTGGAAAAACTTCTAGGGCTTGAGAATTTTAGTATGACAGATTATGTTCGTGAGGTACAAACTGCTTTTGCAACTTATAGTGATTTAGCAAGTGATGCTTTACAGGTTATTCTTACAAAATATAAAATTCAAACAAATGCAGAATTAAGTATGTTCCTTTCATCTCATGCTATTTTTGATGGAACTCCTACTGAAATGATTGGATATTTAAAGGAGTTTGCAACAACAATTGTACCTACTTTAGAAAATACACCTAATATTACAATCAAGGAAATGGATTTAGCTTCTGCAAAAGTGTCTAATGCGGTGGCTTATTATATGAAATCAGCATTAGATAATGATAAACAAGAATATATTACTTTAAATCCAGTAAAATTAGGAGATAAAAATGATGTTTTAGGAACAATGTCACATGAAGGCTATCCAGGACATTTATATGCGTATATTTATTCTAAGCAACTCAATCTTCATAATATTTCAAAAATCATGACATCTACTGCACATGGAGAAGGCTGGGCAACTTATGTTGAATTAAAATTGTATGAATATGCTATGGCAAATACAACAGATCAAGCGTTACTAGATACTCTAAATTACCTATATTATAACCATTTATCAAGTTTCTTATTAGAAACTAGATTAGATGCAGGAATTCATTATGAGGGCTGGGATATTGCTGAAACAAGAAATTTCTTAAAACGAAATGGGTATAATTCAGATGCAGCAGAAGATATCTATAATTTATTAATAGAAACTCCAGTAAGTTACGCTGCTTATGGATATGGAAAATTATTCTTCTATAATCTTCATCAAGAAGCAAAAGAAATTTTAGGTGGATTCTATGATGAAATAGATTTTAATTC
>JAIDKZ010000087.1 GCA_029051735.1 Anaeroplasmataceae bacterium
AAATAAGATAGAGAATCAGCATCAAATTTTATTGAATTATGCATTTAAAGTCAAAGGTGAAGAATTTGATGAAAAAAATTAAAAAATTAATTATTTTTCTTGACTTTAAATGCATAGTTTTATATAATATTTCATGCAAGCAAAAATGGACCCTTAGCTCAGTTGGTAGAGCAACTGACTCTTAATCAGTGGGTCTGGAGTTCGAGTCTCCAAGGGTCCACCATTTAAATATGTTACTTTCTTAAAATAAATTGGACTTTACTATAAGTCCTTTTTTATTTTATTTTAAAATATTTTATGAAAAAACAAAAAAAATGTCAGATTTTTTCGTATATATTTATGAAGGGACAAATTAAAATGGAAAGGAGAAATGGGAAGTGAGAAAAAAATTAGTGATTTGTTTTCTTTTGGTTGTATCTTTATTAACAGCACAAGGGATGATATTGGCAAATGCTGAGACTACTACAGAAGCAGAAATGCGAGGATATAGTCTTTCTGACAAATGGTGCTATCGCAATGGTTTTTCTAAACAGACTACAGTGTATGGTCCAAATAATGTCAATTATGGAACGATTTGGACTTGGGCCGAAATGTATCAATATTATGATGAAAGTGCTAAGGAACTTTATGTTTTATCCATATGTACAGCAGAGATGCAACCCTATCTAAGTGGAAGTAATATTATAAATAATCAAAGTATGCATGTTACTATGTATCCATCATGGATATCTGGATATGGAAGTACAGATTCTATAGATTATGCACCTAAAACCACAGCAGGATCCTATTCAGAAAGTACTTCTGTAACAACAGGATGGCATGCTGGTAGTAATGGTATAGGAGGAGATTTTAGTAATACTCATGAAGTAACGACTTCTACAAGTGATGTTCAAATCATCGCTTATAGAGAAGAACCAGCAATGGTTCGACTACATATTGAACATAATTTTGTTAATTATGCAAACAATCAAGATAAAAATATATATCGTGCTTTGGTAAGTTATAGCCATATGATGTTATACAAAATTAGCAATTATGATTTAGATGAAGAACCAATTCTTTGTTATTATGTCTATCATACATCATCTTTTTACAATAAAACCAAAAGAAAAACTGCAACAGCAACTAACACAACACATTTTGATTTGTAAATCTTATAAGCATAAGGCGATAAATATTTTTATTCAATTTATCGCCTTTTTTGATTAATGATAGATTTGAAAATATAAATTATCTAATTTAAATAAGTTTCAAAATATATGATTAAAATTTATTTTTCTACATAAAATGATAATGGTGATACCCGTGAAGGTAAATACATTATGTACTATGGCTAAATTAGGAAAAGTCAAATATAACCATGAAATTGCAAAATTAACATCAGATAGTAGGGAATGTGTAGAAAATTCTATTTTTGTTGCTATCAACGGAAATGCTAAAAATGGCATTCAGTTCATTGAAGAAGCAATTCAAAAAGGAGCAAAAACAATCATCACACGTCCCATTGAAAAGAAGAATGAGACCATTAATTACATTTTTGTAGAAGATGAAAGAAAAACTCTAGCAATTTTGGCGAAGCATTTTTATAAAGATATTTCTAGAAAACTGCATTTAATAGGTGTAATAGGAACAAATGGAAAAACGACAGTTTCAACAATAGCCTATCATTTTTTTAATTATTTACATATGGATGCAATGGTAATTGGATCAAATGGCATTTTTTATAAGAATCATGAATTTTCCATTTATAATACAACTCCTGATATTTTGACGATTTATCAATATCTTTCTATTGCAAAACAGAAGAAAATACGATATGTTTTTATGGAAGTTTCAAGTATTTCTGTAGATCAAATGAGGGTCTATGATATGGATTTTGAATGCTTAATCTTTACTAATTTTTCAGAAGATCATTTGGACTATCATAAAACAATGGCACGATATTTATATTGCAAAATTATACCATTTGTAAAGTTAAAGAGAACATCTTATGCAATTATCAATAAAGATGATGAAGTAAGCGACAAGATTATAAAGCATACAGATGCTAAAGTTATTTCTTATGGATTTAATCAAGCATGTGATTATTTAGGAACAATGAATTATACAAAGGAATCTGGTATATCTTTTTATGCGAAAAATTTATTGTTTAAATCAAATTTAATTGGAGAATTCAATTTATATAATGCATTAGCAGTAATGCCGTTGTGTGAAATTTATCATATTCCTTACACAGAATACGTAGGATTTTTAGGGAGTTTTCAACCTGTTATGGGAAGAATGAATAGAATATGTTTTGATCATCGTTGTGTAATTATTGATTATGCACATACATTTGAGGCAACTAAGCAAGTTATTTTAGAGGGTTTGCGGTTGTGTAAAGGAAAACTTACAATTCTTTTAGGATGCGGTGGTAATAGAGAAAAAGAAAAGCGAGGTGCAATTGGCAGTTTTCTAAATGAGGTTGATGCAAACATTTATTTAACAACAGATAATCCTAGATTTGAAGATCCAATGGATATTATTAATGATATTTTAGTTAATATTCGTAAAGATGTTCATGTTATAGTAGAACGAAAGGATGCAATTACTGAAGCTCTTAAAAATTTAGAAAAGAATGATTATTTATTGGTGTTAGGTAAAGGCTGTGAGAAGTATATGGATATCAAAGGGATACGATATCCTTATTCAGATTTGGAGGTCATCTATGATTGGATTCGAAGTCATTAAGCTTTTAGCGTTATCTTTATTATCTGTATTTTTGTATAGCATCTATGTAAAGGCATTTCGTTTTTTAACACAAACGGAACGTACCTTAGGATTAGAGTCACACAAAAAAAAGAATGGAACAATAACAATGGGTGGTATTATTTTCTTAGTATTGCCCCTTTTTTTTATCCCATATTCACAAACTACACTGATGATTATAATTGCAACATTAGGTTTTGGAATATTAGGAGTTATAGACGATTTATTGATTGTTATTATGAAAAAAAATGATGGATTACCACCTATTTTCAAACTTGTAGTAGAAATTATAATTGCTTCAATAATATTTTATTTCTATTTAAAAGATGAAAATAGTACTTTTCTTCATTTATTTGGATTATCCATTAATCTTAAATGGTTTTTTGGATTAATTATTTTATGGCTTTTAACTGCAAGTGCAAATGCATGGAATCTCATGGATGGAGTAGATGGATTATGTTCTGGGTGTAGCCTAATTTTTGGAATAGGACTTATGATCATTGCTTTTAATAAAAGTGAGTTTGAGATTCTATATTTACTGATTGCTTTTCATATTGTTTTATTTGTATTTTGGTGTTTTAATTTCCCTAAGGCATTTTTATTTATGGGAGATGTAGGTGCCTTGGGGCTAGGTGCTTTTTACGCAATTACAAGTATTTATTTAGAATCTTTAACAGCTTTTGTAATTATGGCCTTTTTATTCATCTTTGAAACACTATCCGTAATCTTGCAGGTTACTTATTTTAAAAGAACAAAAGGAAAAAGATTATTTAAAATGGCTCCATTTCATCATCATTTAGAGGCATGTGGATTAAAGGAAGTATCTATTGACTTGCTGTTTTATGCAATACAAATAGGATTAGTTGCTTTAGCTATATTCTTTATTTCGTAAATCATTGACATTATAAGTCAAAATTTATATAATTAAAGAAGATTATAAATTTTCTTTATGGAAGTGATAGAATGGATGATCAAC
>JAIDKZ010000088.1 GCA_029051735.1 Anaeroplasmataceae bacterium
TACATAAAAACTACTGATTTGAGCAAATATCTAAAAAAAACAAAAATACTTTACTATTTCATTTCCATTTTTCTCAGATATATTGAAGATTTTTCTCTTCATTTTTTTAAATGAAATTTCATTTACATTTTCTCCTAAGTACTCCCTTTTTCTCAATATTAATCTAAAATATATTTTTGCACAATTCGGATTGATTTGGTAAATCTGAGTAAAATTAGGTATTAATAATTATCCACCAGCCTAGCTGGTGGTTTTTCCTTTTCGGGCATAGCCCTGGACTACCAGCAGCGCCCACCAGCGCCATTCGTAATCCGCCTTCTGCTTCTTTTACTTGCTACCCGTGAACGGGTCTCCTCCGAAATCAAAACTCAATTGTTCAAATTTTCTGTCTTCTTCCAATTGATTTCGGATGTATTCTGCTATTTTCTTTGTGTTCTTTCCTACTGTATCAACATAGTATCCTCGACACCAAAATTCTCTGTTTTGATATTTGAATTTTGCATTTCCCCACTGTTGAAAGATGATGATACTTGATTTTCCTTTCAAGTATCCCATGAATCCTGATACACTTATCTTTGGTGGTATTCTTACCAATATATGTATGTGATCAGGACATACTTCGGCTTCTAGTATTTCTACTCCTTTATGTTCACACAGTTTTCTCAATATTTGTCCTATTTGTATTTTCTTTTCTTTGAAAATACCATTCTTCTATATTTTGGGGCAAATACAATATGGTACTTACAATTCCACGTTGTATGTGCTATACTATTTGTGACATCATTCATTTGATGTTCCCTCCTTGTTGTATCTTTTGTTGTGCAGTTGGCGGACTACACTTCAATTATACGGCAAGGTCTTTTTTTATTCTACTCATAGCTATAAGCTCTTGGGAACTCCCCAGCCTAGCTGGGGGTTTTCTAAAACAAAAAACAGATAATACCAACGTATTATCTGAGTGACATTAAACGTGGCGGAGCAGATGGGATTCGAACCCATGCACCAGTTACCCGGTCTACTTCCTTAGCAGGGAAGCCTCTTGAGCCTCTTGAGTACTACTCCAACTACCAAGCGCTTTTACATTATATCGTAAATCTAAACGCTTGTCAATTCTTTTTGAATTAATCTATGACAATAACCTTATCCTCAATCTCTTTTAAAACCTCTGGATTATTTTTTAAATATTCCTTTGTATTTTCTCGGCCTTGAGCTATCTTAGTTCCATTATATGAAAACCATGCACCTGATTTATTTATGATATCATACTTGACAGCCAAGTCCACAACCTCACCTAATCTAGAAATGCCTTCTCCATAGATAATTTCAACTTCAGCTGTCTTAAATGGTGGTGCGACCTTATTTTTAACAACTTTAACATTTGTACGATTACCTAAAATCGTCGTCCCATCTTTAATTGCTTCTCCTTTACGAATATCTAAACGAACAGAAGCATAAAATTTTAAAGCACGACCTCCTGTAGTAGTTTCAGGATTACCAAACATTATTCCAACTTTTTCACGAATTTGATTAATGAATATGGCGACACAATTTGTTTTATTGATGATTCCCGCAAGTTTACGCATTGCTTGTGACATCAATCTCGCATGTAATCCCACGTGAGAATCCCCCATATCTCCATTTAATTCAGCTTCTGGGACCAATGCTGCAACACTATCTACGACTAAAATATCTACACTTCCAGATTTAATTAAAGCCTCTGCAATATCTAGAGCTTGTTCTCCATTATCTGGCTGAGATAATATCAAATTCTCTATATCTACGCCTAGTGCTTTTGCATATACTGGATCTAATGCATGTTCTGCATCAATAAATGCAGCATACCCGCCATTTTTTTGTGCATTTGCAATAGCGTGTAAAGCAAATGTAGTTTTACCTGAAGATTCAGGTCCATAAACCTCTATAATTCTTCCTTTTGGATATCCGCCAACACCTAATGCCTTGTCTAAAGCAATTGAGCCACTAGAAATAACCTCAATTTTTCGATCGGCTTGATCTCCTAATCTCATTATAGATCCTTTTCCAAATTCCTTTTCTATTTTCTTTAAAGCCTCTTCTAAAGCCAACTCACGACTATCTGCCATATTTCCTCCTATATTGATTCAAAAATTATTTTTCTACTATTCCAAATATACTCAATCCCAGAATATAAAGTCAATAAAACTGAAATATACACTAGAATCAAACCAATAATTGCCATAATATTATGTAATCCTACTAAAAACAATATAATGATTGCAATCATAGTTACAAAGGTCTTTACCTTACCAGACCACCCAGCAGCAATGACCTCACCTTTTTCAGCAGCTACCAATCGAACACCAGAAACTGCTAATTCTCTTACTAATATTATTGCCACACTCCATAATGGCAATACTTCTAATAATACATCTCCAAATTTAGCAACGTTATTTTGTATAAGCAGAATTAAAAATGAAGTTAATACTAACATTTTATCTGCCAATGGATCTGCAAATTTGCCAAACGTTGTGACTAAATTATATTTTCTTGCTATGTATCCATCTAAAAAGTCAGTCATAGATGCTAACGCAAAAATCAAAACATTAATAAAGTTCGCATAAGATACATTCAAAAAAATATAATTTTGATTTAAATAAGGTATACAAGCAATAACCACCATTGCTGGTATAGCCATAATCCTACCAATGGTAAGTTTATTTGGTAATGTCATATCAAACACCTCACTTTTTCATTATAACATAAATTTACAAACATTTTAAAAAAAATATCAAAAAGAAATAAAAAAATTTTAAAAAAGAAAAAAACGCCTTCTAATCATTAAAAAGGCATCTTGAATTGTATTGTTTTCCTTAATTTTTCTCAATTTCCTAAAATAGAATTAAAAACACTTCCCACACTAGATACAACTACATCCACAACATAATAACAACATTTATCCAATATTTTAGCAGTACGTATGATAATATTACGATTATTTTCAACGTAATATGCACTATCATACTCCTCTTTACTTACTTCCTTTGTCTCATCAGAAAAAAAACTACCTACAATGATTACTGCCAATAATCCAACTGCCAATCCTAAATATACCAGTTTTTTATTCATCTTTATCACCATATATATTGTAATGATTCAAAGGGGCATAATTTGTAAATTTATAATTTTTTACTTATGCTTAACCAAAAATCTTCTTCTGCAAGATTTGCATGAACCTCATACAAAATTTCAGATTGAGCAATTGCTAATTCTTTATAATAAACTTTACTGTTCTTATAATATTTTTTTAAAGCCTCTAATTGTTCAAAACATAGTTTCTCATCTTCATTATTTATATCTTTTAATGTATTTAAAATAATATTAAAAAATTCTTTTTCACTTATTTCAGTCATTTTATTCTATTCTTTTCTTAATGCTATATTAATACTTTCAGCTACAATACCAGATAAAATATCCATGGCTAAATCAATATCTTTTGGAGTTACAAAAAACAAATCATCCATTTCTACAAAACAATCTATATCACTCACTGTAGGAATGCCTATAGCCAAAACATCTACTCCTAAAGATTCCTTAGATATTTCCTTTCTAAAATTATATATTCCTGAACCTGGATTTATTCCTGCTGTAGATAATTGAATACTATTGCACATTCTTTTAGCATCATTGCAAGCCAAAGCATCTACAACAATAACTAAATTAGGATGGAAGTCATCACAAATTGCCTTTACAATCTGACTACTTTCCATTCCTGTTTGACCCATAACTCGTGGACATATTGCACTTACAGAATATTTGTCTACATGCTCTAAATGTCGATTTACTTCTATTTTATTGATGACTAATGGACCTAACGCATCAGGGGTAACAAAGTCGTTTCCCAAACCAACAACCAAAATTTCACTCTTATCTTTCAAACCCAAATTCACTAAATAGTCATATATTGTTAAAGAGAGTAATTTAATAATTTGCTTGGATTTATACCGATAATCAATATGATCAATAGTATAATAAATTCCTTCTTTTTTCTTTATCTTTTTAGCTAAAGCTGAATCTACAGTAATTTTTTTAAAATTCATCCCTTGAATTATTCGGTTCACATCATACTTAAAATCGGGCTCCATATTCTCTACTGCCATATCTGTTCTTTTATTCAAGTCTATCACCTGTAAATATTATCCATTTTTTTCACCATAACTATGCATTTTTTTATTTTTTTCTTGCATTAAATAAAATCAAATGGTATAATACTTTATGCATTTGATTACCGGAGGTGAGACTATGGCAAACATTAAACAACAAATCAAACGTATCAAAACTAATGAAAAAGCAAGACAAGCAAATATGGCTTTCAAATCATCTTTAAAAACAGCAATGAAATCTGTGTTAGCGGCTGTTGAAGCTAAGGATTTAGAGAAGGCTACTGCTGCATTATCTGTTGCATATAAAAAGTTAGATAAGGCACAATCTAAACACATTGTACATAAGAACTATGTGGCTAGACATAAGTCTGAATTAGCTGCTGCAGTTAATACATTAAAGTAATATAAATGTTAATTTAATTTTCCAATATAAAAAGGCTATTGAAAGATCGTTGATACTCAATCAAGATTCTTCAATAGCCTTTTTATTTTATTCAAGATTTAAATGTTTTTTCATAATATAGACAATTAAAAAATAACAAACAATACTAACTACAATACTAAATCCTAACGCAGTTCCAAAGATTGAATTCACCCATCCTTGTGTACTAATAACATTTGCATTTTTATAAGTCATATTTATAATAGACATCAAAATGGAAGAGGCAAAGTTAATAGCATAATTTAATGCGATACAAAATAAAATAGAAAATACTGCTCTGTTTTTTGGAGGTATATGCCCAAGAGCAATACCTAAGAAAATCACAAAAATCCATTGTACTGCTGAAAAAATAACTGTAAGAATAACTAAAACAACAGATCCAACACCAATCTCAATAACGACATTTTTGAAAAGAGAATCCAATAAATATTTTATTCCTTCAAGAACACTTTTTTCCAAATAGGCAATTATTAAACATACAACAACCAAAACTGTAGCAATAACTGCCATAATTAAATCCACCAACAATTGTGATAATAAAAGTTTTTCTTTGCTAACAGGAAGCGTATGAGTTAAATATCCTTGCACCTTAAATAAGGATTGTACATACCGCATAACACACAAAATGATAACATATAAAATAGAAATAAAGCATCCAAATACAAAGAAACCATTTATCATAGCAGAAACCATTTCCATCATTTTAAAAGAAATTGTTATTCTTGCCAATATTGCCAAAATAATCATAACAAGCATCATAGGAACAAACTTGAAAAAAACAGCCCTAAAATCATACTTAAACAATTTTAAAAACATCGGAACGCCTCCCGGAATGCATCATTGATACTGCCATTATACTCTAACCGCAAATCATCTGCATTTTTATGAAGAATAATTCTTCCCTCATTTATAAATACAACATCATCTAAAATAGACTCAATATCTGAAATCAAATGAGTACAAATCATTAAACTTGCATTTGGATTTAAATTTTCCATAATCAAATTTAATATTAAATCTCTAGCAGCAGGATCAACTCCTGCAATAGGTTCATCTAATATATATAAATCTGCATTTCTACTCATTACTAAAATCAGTTGAACTTTTTCTTTTGTTCCTTTTGACAAATGCTTAAGCTTTGACTCTTTATCTATATGAAGACGTTCAATTAAATTCATTGCTTTTTCCTTGTTAAAATCTTCATAAAAATCTTGAAACATATTCACACAATCTAATACCTTCATATCTGGATTTAAATATGTTCTTTCTGGCAAAAACGAAATTTGCTTTTTCGTTTCAATCCCAATACTACTTCCATTCACTAAAACTTCTCCGCTTGTAGGAACCAGTAAACCATTTACAATTTTAATTAAAGTTGTTTTACCACTACCATTTGGTCCTAATAAACCAATAATCTTACCCTTTTCAAGTTCTAAATCAATTCCCCTTAAAGCTTTTTTAGCACCATAATTTTTACACAAGTTATGGCATTCTAATAACATCATTCTCACTCCCCTTTAAAAAATTTATGATCTCTTCTTTTTCAAATCCACAAAACTGCATATGAAGTAAAAAATCCTTACAATACTCTTTTGCGGTACTAGTTTTTAAATCAGAAATCATTTGCTGGTTAGCACTAATAAAATAACCATTTGTGCTTCTTGCCTCTATCCAGCCTTCTTCAGATAAAATTTCATATACCTTTGCAATCGTATTTGGATTGATATTGAGTTCCATACTATATTCCCTAACAGATGGAATTTTATCATTCATTTTAAATTTTCCATTCATTAAATTTGCTTTGAACAAATCAATTACTTGCAAATATATAGCTTTATCTTTTTTCCACTCCAAGTATTTTCCTCCTTACATCTTTCTTGTACTACTTTTATAATACAATAAATTATAACAACAGTCAAGAAATATAAGAAAAACATAAAAAGGACTATCCATAGATAGTCCCTATCTTAAAAAATATAATTCTAATCCTAAATCTGCATTAATTTTTCCTGTTTTAATTTGAAAATCTAACTTATTCAGCTCCTGCAAATGTGCTGTAATTCTATCTAGAGTATATGATTTAGCATTTTTCACCATATAAAAAGCTCTTCCAGAAGAAATATTAAATAATTCTGATAATGATGCTTGATTAAATCCAGATTTTAAAAGCAGACAAACATTATACATTTCTTGAAACTTATTAATCAGTAATGAAACCAAATTACTCGCTTGCATACTTCTTAATTTCATATCTTGATAACCCTTTAACATCAATTTTTTATCATTTGCAAGAACAGCCTCAATTAATGCATAAACATTATCATCTAAAGGCTTAGTTACAATCTTTAAAATGTCTTCAGAAGTAATTTTTTTGTCCTCATATTTAAATGCCAAAAGCTGATCAATATAGCATCTTAAATGTGATAAATTTTCTGTATAACTTACCAAAAGCTGAACTGCATCTTGATCTATTTGATAATTTTCTTTTTGAAAACAATTCATAATAAATTCATCAAATAAAATATTATCTGTCTTAATTTCAAAAAATGAAGAAAACCGTTTTAACTTTTGAAAGGTTGCATCTGAATAATTTACAGTTCCAATAAAAGCGATGATTAATACATTAGAACTATTTTGATTATTCATAACCCTAAATAATTCCTTCATAGCTGCATCATCTTTTCCTAGTAAATATTCTCCACCTTTAGCTACAATAAATTTTGTCTCTTCAAATAAAGAGACTGTAGAAAGTTCATCTACTAAAGCATAAACCCCTTCATCATTTAAATTATAGGATATAGTTTCACTAGTTATCTCATACCCTTTTTTAATTTCTTCAATTTTGTTTTCTAAAGCCATGGAATCATCTGATACGATAATAAAATTAAAAGCCATAATATATACCTCATATGAGTCTATTATATCACATTATTTATGGATTTAAAAACATAACCATCATTTTTTAATTGAATTATAATTTGTTCTAAATCAACTGCATTATCTTTAGAAACTGTATGCATTAAAATAATTGCTCCATTATGTATTCTTTTCATAACCTGCTGATAGCTATACTGGTTTCCATTAAATTTATCCTTATGCCAATCTACATAAGCCAATGACCAAAAAACAGATTTATATCCATTATCTTTTAAACATTTTAAACTTCTTTCATCAAATTCTCCTCTTGGGGGACGAACATATTTAGACATTTCAGAACCAATTAATTCTTTAAATTGATTCTCTAATTTTTGTATATCTGACAAAATATACTCATTAGAACAAGCAGGAAAATCCTTATGATGATAAGTATGATTTCCAATCAAATGTCCATCTTCTACCATTTGCTTAACTAAATCTGTAGCTGAGGTTAGATAATGTCCTGTAATAAAAAATATAGCTTTTGTATCTGTCTTTTTTAAAGCATCCAAAATTGCCTGTGTATGGCCATTTTCATATCCACAATCAAAGGTTAAATATATTTCTTTTGTATCTGATCCTATATATACTCCATCATTTTCTTCTATTATAGTTTTATATTTTCCAGCCTCAGGTCTTACACCTTCCTTGTTAATAAGTCCAAAGCCATACGCACTACTTTTAATACCTAAGCATAAAAATATAGACAATAATAAAACAAATAAATACTTCTTCATTCTTTCACCTCCTCAAAATTATTTTTCGCCAAATTATTCTTTTTTATG
>JAIDKZ010000089.1 GCA_029051735.1 Anaeroplasmataceae bacterium
ATAAAAACGTCTTATAGAAAAAATTATGAGGGGATGCGGACTCCTTCAGTCGATGCATTACTAGATAAAATTGATTCAAAATATAAATTAGCATATGCAGCTGCTAAACGTGCAAAAATCATTGAAGAAGAAGATTATACTTCTTATGAAGATGGTATGTGTGTAAAGCCAGTTGGGCAAGCTTTAGAAGAAATTTTAGTTGGAAAAACTAAAATGACATTTAAGTAGAAAATTTGTGGGTAATAGTAGGTGCTATTCCCCATTTTTTTTAAAGGTGGATTTTTATGAATTTGGAGAATTATATATTTTTATTTTTTGTCTATGCTTTTTTAGGATATGTTTGTGAAGTGATATATTGTTCGATTGGCCAAAGAAAACTGGTCAATCGTGGATATTTATATGCCCCAATATGCCCGATTTATGGAGCGGGAGCCGTTCTTATCATCTTTTCTATGAACCCTATTAAAGATATGTGGTACTTGGTATTGATTTTAGGAATTGTATTGACTTCTGGATTAGAATACTTTACTAGCTATTTAATGGAAGTAATTTTTCATATGCGATGGTGGGATTATTCAAAGCGTAAATTTAACATTAATGGTCGTATTTGTTTAAGAAATTCTTTATTATTCGGTGCTTTAGTTATGGCTGTTATGTATGGATTAGAACCACTTGCAGAAAAAGGAATGGCATGGATAGAGGATATGGTTTTAAGAATCATTGATTGTATTTTAGTCCTTGGAATCATTATAGATTTTATTTTTTCAACTATTAAAAACATTAATATTGCTAAGGTGGTTAATAAGATTTCAGACATTACAGAAGAAGCCAAGGATAAACTAATTCTTATTAAAGAAGCTGCTGGAGAGAAGATTAATGAAGCAAAAGATTATATAGGGAATACAGCGATAGCTCTAAAATTAAAAGAGTTTATAGCAAAATATCCAAACCTGTCTTTTAGAAAGATTGGAAAAGGAAAGAAAAGATTAAGTGTAAGTGAATTTATTACGAAACATTTAGGTAGTAAGGATGATGAGGATGAAAGCAATCATAGCAGAAAAGCTTAAACTTTTACCAGATAGTCCAGGCTGTTATCAAATGCGGGACGCTAAAAATGAAATCATATATGTAGGAAAGGCGAAAAATTTAAAAAATCGTGTCCGAAGCTATTTTCATGGTGCTCATAATGCAAAAACCACACGATTAGTAAGTGAAATTGAGGATTTCACTTATGTCATTACAGCAAGTGAATTAGAGGCATTTGTATTAGAAATTAATATGATAAAGGAATATGATCCTAAGTATAATATTATGCTTAAGGATGATAAGACATATCCTTATATTGCAATCACAAATGAATCTCATCCTCGGTTGATTGTTACTAGGAGCCAAAGAAAGAGAAATCTAGGTAGATATTTTGGACCATATCCAAATGTGAAAGCTGCTAGAACAACTATGGATTTATTAAATCAAATTTATCCTTTTCGAAAATGTTACAACATACCTAAAAAAGAATGTTTATATTATCATATGAATCAATGCTTAGGACCCTGTATACATAAAGAGCCATTGGATTATACAACGTATAAAAATAAAGTTGCAAGCTTTTTAAATGGAGATGCAAAAGAGGTTATAGAAGATATTGTTACAAGAATGCAGGATGCATCAGAAAAATTAGAGTTTGAAAAAGCAAAAGAATATCGAGATTTAAAATTTGCGATTGAAGATACTGTTGCTAAACAAAAGATTTCCATTAATGATTTAACAAGCAGAGATTACATTGGAATCTATGCAGATGAGGATGAAATATCTATAGATATTATCATTACAAGAAGAGGAAATATAGTTCAAAATCATCAAACAATCATTAATAAATATGATAGTATTGAAGATGAAACAATTAATTACTTGATTCAATTTTACCAGATAAATAATAAGCCTAAAGAGATATGTTTTAAAGCATTTGACATTGAACTTTTGAAAAGTATGTTAGAAATTGAAATATATGAACCTAAACTTGGGAAGAAAAAAGAAATTTTAGAGATGGCAAATTATAATGCCAAATTCAATTTAGAAAATAAAAGAAACATCTATAAGAACCAAGTTCTTAAAAAGCAAGAAACAATAGAGACTTTAGGAGAATTATTACATATACCAGTTCCAAGAAGAATAGAAGCCTTTGATAACTCCAATCTCTATGGAGAGTACCCTGTCTCTGCAATGGTATGCTATATTGATGGAAAGCCCTCCCCAAAGGATTTTAGAAAGTATCATATAAAGACCGTTGTAGGAGCAAATGATTATGAATCAATGAAAGAAGTTATCTATAGAAGATATTTCCGCTTGTTAATGGAAGATGGTCCATTCCCTGATTTGATTATAATGGATGGTGGTGAAATACAGGTACATGCAGCGGAAGCTATTTTAAAGGAACTGAATCTAGATATTTCTGTTGTTGGTATTCAAAAAAACGACAAGCATAAGGCTTCAAAATTGTATTTTGAGGGACAATTATTTGATATAGACAGGAACTCCTCCATCTATTTATTGATGGCAGATATCTCTCAACGAGTTCATGATTTTGCAATTAGTTTCTTTAGAAGTAATAAAGCAAAAGGATTGTTTTCTTCAATTTTAGATCCTATTCCAGGCCTTGGGCCAAAAAGAAAAGAAGAACTTTTAAAATATTTTATAAATATTGATCAAATCAAAAAAGCTAGTGTAGAAGAGTTGAAAAAAGCTGGCATGCCAACAAATTTAGCAATTGAGATTTTTAATTATTTTCATAAAGAGGAACAAAGTAAGGGGATATAGAATTTAACATTCATATATCCCCTTTTTATTTTTTAAATAAAAAAGTGAAATGACTATATCTCAATCATTCCACTTTTAGCTAATAGTATAATTGCTTGAGTTCTACTAGTAACACCTAGTTTTCCAATTACATTTGAAATGTGGTTTCTAACAGTTTTGTCACTGATGTGTAGTTTCGAAGCAATAGATTTTGTTGTTTCATTTTTAATTAGAAGCTTAAATATTTCTAGCTCTCTAGGAGTTAAAAAATGCCCGTTCATAAGAACCTCCATGATTTCCATTTTATTTTATGCCGAATCTTACAAAAAGGTTAATAATTTCAAGATGAAGTACATGAATATTTTTATCAAAACATTATAATTATATTTATTTAAGATAATAATATATAAAAAAAATATAAAATATGATGTTGACATCGTGGAATTTAAGTTCAAGTTATAAGATAATATAGG
>JAIDKZ010000009.1 GCA_029051735.1 Anaeroplasmataceae bacterium
GTTAAAAGTCTTCCAAAAGAATCAATATGGTCAGATACATGAATCATTTGATTATTAAAAATAGGTTTGCCCATATCTACACGAACTAAAAATGGATCCTCTTTTATAATTTCTAGATGCATGATTCCAGCTTGTGTCAAACAATCAAATTTTTTTTCTTTTATGATGTTTTTTTCATAGCAATATCTAGCAAAGCATCGAATTCCATTTCCACACATACTGGCTTTTGTACCATCTTGATTATAAAAAACCATTTCTAACGGATCTTGTCTAACAAGAATAAGTCCATCTGCTCCTACACCTAATTTTCTATCACATAATGACTTTGCACGCTTTTTATAATCTACATCCTCTTCATACTCCATAATGCAAAAATCATTTCCACAACCATGCATTTTGTAAAATTCCATACTATATCTCTCTTTCTAGCAATTCTTCATAAGTTTGTCTTTTTACTGCAATTCTATCTGCTCCATTTTCTACAAACACAACTGCAGGAGTTAAAGCTTTATTGTAATTACTGCTCATTGAATACCCGTATGCTCCTGTAGAATAAGTCACCAACAAATCTCCTTTAGAAGCAAAAGGAAGCAAAATGTTTTCAATTATTAAATCGCCACTTTCACAGCATTTTCCAGCTATAGTAACCATTTTATTCTTAATATCATTTTCTTTCCCAACAACATCAGCCGCATAACTCGCTTGATATAAAGCAGGACGAATATTATCTGTCATTCCTCCATCAATAAAGTAATACAATTTATTTGGAGTCTGTTTAATAAAACCAATCGTATAAAGTGTAGTTCCTGCTTCTGCAACTATACTACGACCAGGCTCTATACATAATTTAGAAATCTGCACATTTTCTTTTAATAATTCACTTTCCATTGTATCAATCAAATATTTAGAAACAATATCATAAGGAATGGGTTTGTCAGCATTTGTGTATCTAACTCCAAAGCCACCACCAATATTTAAAGATAAAGGGTAGTTAAAATCTTTACACATTAAAACCAATTTTTTGATTGCAGCACCAAAAGCATTTAAATCAAAAATCTGTGATCCAATATGAGAGTGAAAGCCAACTAAATTTAAATATTTTGAATTTTGGACTATAGTTAACATTTCTTTATAGTCTTTAGAACCA
>JAIDKZ010000090.1 GCA_029051735.1 Anaeroplasmataceae bacterium
AAAATATTTAATTTTGAGTTTTTTATATTATAATAGGAATCAATCCCTCCAAAAGGTAAAAGTAAAACATCAATCCCATAAAAATCCGCTAGCTCAGATGAAATTTTTGAATCCACCATTCTTGCTAAAGCATCATACCTTATATCTCCCTTAATTATTCCTAACATACCATCACCTATATATAGTATGTTAGACAAAAATAAAAGGTGCCAAAGCACCAGTTATTAAAACCTTACAACTTCTACTTCAACCTTGATTCCTTTTGATGCAACAAAAGCGTGATTTGGAACATCCTCTCCCCAAGTTCCCTTCTCTACTGCATCCCAACTTTTCCCAGCTAGAACTTTAAACTCAATATTTTCTCCTGCTGGAAGTAATTTAGAAGCAGTATATAAACCACATTCATCACAATAGGTAAGTTTTACTCCCTTTGTTGCATTCCATTCTCCTAAAGCTAAAACATTTCCAACTAAATATAAATCATTACCAGCTGGGGCCTTAACTAAAAATTCTACTTTTGTATTTGCCATTTTGATCTTCCTTTCTTATTTTACATGTCATATTGTAAATAATTTTTTTTTGAAATTCAATGAAAAAGCGTTTCCTATATTTTTTATTCTTTTTTTTTACATAATTTTTAAAAAAAACAACAAAAATATAACTGCAACCAATAAATTTATGATATGATAAGTATGGTGATGAAAATGAATTTTCCAACAGCAAAAAAGCAACATAAAAAACTAATAAATAAAGCAAATCTAGGAATGGGTTTAGAAGAAGCTATCAATCAAACCAATGAATATTATTTGAATAATGATATAGCGGTAATCCATAAAAAGCCTACTCCTGTACAAATTGTAAAGGTAGACTATCCATCTAGAAATAAGGCTGTCATAACAGAGGCCTACTATAAAACCCCTTCCACTACAGATTACAATGGAATTTATAAAGGAAAATACATCGATTTTGATGCAAAGGAAAACCATAACAAGACTGCTTTTCCTTTGGCAAATGTTTCTGCCCATCAAGTTCTTCATTTAAAACAAGTTCAAGAGCATGGTGGAATTGCATTTTTACTAGTTGCATGGAATCTATACAATGAGTATTATTTACTACCTTTTGATGTATTAAATGAATACTGGGAAAATTCATTAAAGGATGGAAGAAAATCAATTCCATATGAAGTTTTTAAAAATGAAGCCTATCCTGTACAGGAAGGCTACTTACCAAGAATTCATTATTTAAAGGTAATAGATGAAATCTATTTTAAATAAACTATTTCTTTCATTCACACTTCTTACTCTTATCATATTTATTATTGGAAGCATTGCGGGTATTATTATTTTTCATAATGCACGCAGTACTTCCCTTTTTACTATAAAAAATACAAGACCAATTTACATTTATGATTCTAAAGGGAATTTAGTAACTACAGACACATTATATTATGAATATACTTCCATACAAGAAATTCATCCAAATATGATTCATGCAGTCATTGCTATAGAAGATAATGATTTCTATAAACATCAAGGAATATCCCTAAAAAGAATGGCAGCCTCTCTTTACCAAAATATTAAATCAAATGGTATCGTTCAAGGAGCATCTACTATAACTCAACAATATATTAAAAATACTTATTTAACAAATGAAAAAACTTTTAAAAGAAAAATAAATGAAATTGCACTTGCTTTAGAACTTGAAAAAAAGTACACCAAAGAGCAAATTATGGAAGCTTATTTAAATACAGTTTTATTTGGAAGTAACATTTATGGAATAAAAATGGCCGCCAGGTATTATTTCAATAAAACTCCAAGTGAACTTTCTATAAATGAATCAGCAATTCTTGCTGGAATGATCCAACTTCCCAACTACTATAATCCATTCAAAAACCCTACAGAATCTACCAAGAGAAAGAATTTAGTTCTAAAAAGAATGCTAGATGAAAATTATATAAGTGAAATAGAGTATCATGAAAATATCAAAATATCTGCTGAGCAAATTGTAAATAAAGGATTTATGAATACCAAGGAAAGTTATTTAAACCCATATATTGACTATTTATTTACAAATTTACCAGATAATGCAAATCCAATATCTTCAATTTATACTTATTTAGATATGAATATACAAAAAGATTTATATCGTATCCTTACGAATGAAACCAATCTATTTAATGATAATGATCTTAATTGTTCTATTGTAGTCGTAGCTAACCAGGCTGAGGGGATTAACGCGT
>JAIDKZ010000091.1 GCA_029051735.1 Anaeroplasmataceae bacterium
AATGAATCTTTAGAGGGTGCAGAAATTTTTAAAATTATTCAACCAGAATTGTTTAAAATTTTAGGATTTATGCTCATTGTTTATGCAATAGGAATCTTATCTTCTATAATTTATAATCAAATTATGGCTGTAATAGGACAAGGATTTTTAAAGAAAATTCGTTTGGAGATGTTTGAAAAGATGGAATCTTTGCCAATCCAATATTTTGACCGTCATCAGCATGGAGATATTATGAGCCATTATACAAATGATGTAGATGCTCTACGACAATTTGTATGTCAGTCTTTACCACAATGTATTTCTACTATGCTAAGTATTATTTTTGCAATTGCAATTATGCTTACCTATAGCTTATGGCTATTCTTAGTTGTTCTTACTGGAGCATTTATTATGTTGTTTGTGACTGCAAAAATAGGTGGGAACTCTGCTAAGTACTTTATGAAAATGCAAATTAGTACAGGTAAGGTAGAAGGATTTATAGAAGAAATGATGCATGGAGCTAAGGTGGTAAAAGTATTTTCTCATGAAGATGCTGCTAAAGAAGATTTTGACAAGATTAATGAACAATTGTTTTCTGATACAAAAACTGCCAATCATTTTTCCAATATATTGATGCCAATATTAGGAAATATAGGAAATATTCAATATTCCTTGATTTCTATTTTAGGCGTGCTATTTTACATTTTTTCTGTGCCAAACGTATCTGTTGCAGGAATTAGCGCTATGAGTATGTCTATTATTGTTGCCTTTTTACCAATGTCTAAACAATTTAGTCAAAGTGTATCCAATTTATCTCAACAAGTTTCTATGATTGCAATGGCAATGGCAGGAACCCAAAGAATTTTAGATTTACTTGCTGAGGAACCTGAGGTTGATGAAGGAAATATTACCTTAGTTAATGTGGTAGAAGAAAATGGTAAGTTGATTGAGGTTTCCAACCGTACAAATGAATGGGCGTGGAAAATAATCAATGAAAATGCTGAACCTAAATATGTTAAACTTGCAGGAGATATCGTATTAAAGGAAGTTGATTTTGGTTATTATCCAGAAAAAATTGTTTTGCATAAGGTAAATGTGTTTGCAACTCCAGGGCAAAAGATTGCTTTTGTTGGAGCAACAGGAGCAGGAAAAACAACAATTACAAATTTGATCAATCGATTTTATGATATTCAAAATGGTACAATCTTATATGATGGAATCAATATTCGAGATATTAAAAAAGATGATTTAAGAAGAAGTTTGGGAATTGTTTTACAGGATACAAATCTATTTACTGGAACTGTTATGGAAAATATTAGATATGGAAGACTAGATGCAACAGATGAAGAAGTTTATGAAGCAGCTAAAATTGCTAATGCATATGATTTTATTACTCGTCTACCAGATGGCTTTCAAACAATGCTTACAGGAGATGGTGCAAATTTGAGTCAAGGACAACGACAGCTTTTAAGTATTGCAAGAGCGGCAGTCGCAGATGCACCTGTGATGATATTAGATGAGGCAACTTCATCTATAGATACAAGAACAGAAAGTCTGGTTCAAAAAGGAACTGATCAACTTATGGAGGGAAGAACTGTTTTTGTTATTGCCCATCGATTATCCACAGTTCAAAACTCAGATTGTATTATGGTATTAGATCATGGAAATATTATAGAACGTGGAAATCATAAAGATTTAATTCAGCAAAAAGGAACGTATTATCAGTTATATACTGGTGCATTTGAACTAGAGTAAAAAAAATGCTTAATTTTTAAGCATTTTTTTATTTGATAAGGAAATATATTTTTAAAATAAAGATAATTGTTCATAGGATGTATCCTCATAAAGTGTATGTAACTCCTTAAATAATTCATCTATATTATATTTGATATTATTTTTTTGACAAAAATTTATAAAGTAATCCATAAGATACTTGTGATATGGGGAATTGCATTCATAAGCATTTCCATATCTTTTCATATATTCTTTTTTTAATTTTGGAAAATGTTCATCTAACTTTTGATAGAAATATTCTCGATTTCCTTCTCTTAAAGTTAATCCAAAACCAAAACAGAAGATTCCTTTAACTTTAACCTCTTTACAATATTCTAATATTCCCCTTAAATTATCTAAAGAGTCATTGATGAAAGGGAGAATAGGAGATAACCATACATAGGTTTCTATTCCTGCCTCTTGCAATAGTCTTAGAACCTCTACACGTTGTTTTGTTGTAGATACATTTGGTTCTATTATTTTGCAAAGATTTTCATCTAAGGTTGTGAGAGTGATTGATACGCGTACTTTAGTTTGTTTGTTTATTTTTTTTAACAAATCTAAATCTCTTAATATAGATGTAGATTTGGTTTGAATATGAATTCCATAACCATATTTATATACCAATTCTAACATTTTTCTTGTCATTTTTAAATGCTGCTCAGATAAGGTATAAGGATCTGACATAGAACCAGTGGAAAGCATTGTCTTTTTTCTTTTCTTTTTCAATTCCTCTTCTAAAAGTTCTAATGCATTTTCTTTGACTTCAATATCATCAAAATCATGTTCTATTCCATAGCATTTACTTCTTGAATCACAGTAAATACATCCATGCTCACAGCCTCTATAAAGATTAAATCCATTGTGTTGATTTAAAATTGTTTTTACAATTACTTTATGCATTTTTATCACCAAGTATAGTATATCATAAAATAGAAAAAGATTGGGCTTGATTTTTAAAAATAATATCTAAGATTGTAAAATATAAGAAAAGAATGCTATAATAGAATCATCAAGGAAGGAATGAAAATATGGAACAACGTTATATAAAAGATAGTAAGGTTTCTCTTTTAGGTATGGGATGCATGAGATTGCCAAGAATAGAAGGAACAAATGAAATTGATCTAAAGAAAACAGAAGAAATGATTGCAGTAGCCTTAGAATCTAAAATTACATATTTTGATACAGCGTATCCTTATCATGAAGGGAAAAGTGAGATTGTCATTGGTAATATATTAAAAAAGTATCCAAGAGACTCTTTTTATTTAGCTGATAAACTTCCAATTTGGAATTGTAAATCTTTAGAAGATGTAAAAAGAATATTTCAAGAACAGTTAGAAAAATGTTGTGTTGATTATTTTGATTTTTATTTGTGCCATGCATTAAATTTAGAGCGATTTCGTTTATATAAGGAATTCAATGTATTTCCATATTTGTTAGAACTAAAAAGACAGGGGAAAATAAGACATTTGGGCTTTTCATTTCACGATGCTGCACAAAACATTGAAATCATTTTAAAGGAATTGGATTGGGATTTTGCTCAAATCCAATTCAATTATTTAGATTATGAGATGCAAGATGCTAAAAAACAGTATGAATTAATTACAAAGTATAATGTTTCTGTTGTGGTTATGGAGCCGGTTCGTGGTGGAATGCTTGCTGATGTATGTGCACCAGCTGCCAAACTTTTTAAAACAAAAAGACCAGAAGCTAGTTATGCATCTTGGGCTTTACGTTATGTTGCAAATTTCCCTAATGTCAAAGTGGTTTTATCTGGAATGTCTTCTATGGAGCAATTAAAAGATAACATTTCTACCTTTACTATGTATGAACCATTATCTAAAGAGGAAGAAGAAATAATTTCTAAAGCTAAACAGCTAATTTTAGGAAATGATTTTATTCCTTGTACAGGGTGCAAATATTGTATGCCATGTCCATTTGGAGTGGATATACCTGGGATTTTTAAGGCGTATAATCTTTATGGTATTCATAAAGATATTATGCGATTTAAAAAGGAAATGGAGTCTATTGGAAGAATTGATTGCAAAGTCTGTGGTAAATGCATAAAAGAATGTCCACAAAAGATTCAAATTCCACATAAAATAAAAAAAATAAAAGAAATGCTTTTATAATTCAAATAGATGAAGAAAAAATATTTACTTTTTGAAAAAAATGTTGTATGATAAAAT
>JAIDKZ010000092.1 GCA_029051735.1 Anaeroplasmataceae bacterium
CTATAGTAGTTTACTGATGACACCAATAGAGGATATTTTTTTAAATCCAAACAAAGAATTTTACCAATTTCAATAAACAATTTTAAATTCATAAAATAATAGCTTCTAGAGTTTACTCTTCTAGTCTCTAATGGCATATCTCCATTTTCCAAAATTTGTTGATTCATGCGTTCAGCATATCTAGACTTGATAAACACCATCATATAATAATCATCTAAAAATTCTGAAACAATTAATAAAAGATAATCATAAACTAGAGAATGATTATTCATACATTCTGCCATTTCTTTCCCAAAAGAGGAATCTTTTAACCATATTTGAAATTCTTTCAACCAATTTTGCAGTTTACTGCATAATTCATATTCCAATAATCCTTCTGAACGTAAACATTGTAATATTGCAAGTGCATAACCAAACGTTACACCAAAATCAATAATACCACCTCGTTGTCCTTCATTAATCCCTGGCATAGCTTGTCCATGATTTAAATTAGGGTTCATCAAAGTCTCTTTATTAATGAAAAAATGAAATAAATGTTTTTTTAATCTAAAATAATATTTTTGATCTCTTGTTAAATAATAAAGCAATCCCAAATAATACACAGCATAAGACATTTTTCTTAAAGATAGTTTATCCCCTTTTAAATGATTGGAATTTTGATATCCATCTTTTTTTATATAAGGCAGACCATCTTTTGTATCTGGATTAGGCCAACTATAAATTGAAAAAGATTCATAATCGTGTTTATCCTTAACCAAAATAAGTTCTTTTTTAAAAGTTACACTTTGATAAGGCATGTGAAATGCTTCTTCTGCAAGTTGTATTAAAAGATTCAAATTGCTTGTACTCATTTTACGCTTAATATCTCTTAGTTCTTCTTCACAAAATGCATATAAACAATTCACAGGTTCTTTCATATAATCATCAAAAGTCACTTACATCATTCCTTCCCTGTAAAAGATTTAACATAAACTTATATTTAAAAAAATAAAAGATATAATAAACGAAAGTATAGATAAAAGCATAGCCAAAACATTCTACGGGGAAAGGAACTGATGTTTTATCTGCTAAAGTAATCATAAGAATGAATCGATTGATTCCTTCATAAATACCAATCACAAGAAGAACGCATAGAAAAGTTTCCAAATAGGTATAAAGCCAAATCTTTATATGCTGAAATGAATTCATTTCACTATATTTTTTTTGCAAATTTAATCTTGTTTTAAAAACAGATTTTATAATTGGATTTGTCAAAAATAAATCGCAAATGAAATGAGCTAAAGGAAGTAATAATAGTAAATCCAAAAAGTCACGAGATACGCCACTCCCCCACAGAACCAAATAACAAACCAAGCCAGAAAACCATAGTCTTACAAAAAATGCTTTAATCTCTTCTTTTATTGGAAAGTCCATGTGCTCTTCTCCTTTTAATTATGATTTCTGCTACAAATAATCCCATTTCTATAAAGCCCAAAACTAAAGCTAATATAACAAAATTCACAGAATCATCAATTGCATAAACAATTTTCACAGCATCTTCATAAGAATATCCACCATTTAAAGCTGTTTGATAATATATATCTCCATGCATGAGAAGAATATATACAATCATTGTTGTTGTAGTAATTAAAAATAAAAGGACAGAAAAAATGTAATATTTTTTCTTTTCATGAATTCTCATAAGGCTTACAGCCATTAAAATAAGGGCAATTTGATTTATAAAGGTGAAAATTGCAACCGTTGAGGAAACCTTATAAGCTGCTTCATTATGAATTCTACCAAATGCCACCTGAGTTAAAGCATTAATTATTGCTAGAAGAACCATTATCTTTTGTAATGTAAAACCATCTTTATTATAAATGATTGATGAAAATTTATGTTTAAGAACTCCTATCATAATTCATCACCTCGTATGGCCTTTGATGTTTCTTTATCAAATAAAATTATTTTAGAAATATTCATTTTGACCTTACATTCCTCTATATCTTTCATGTTCTCTTTTGTGTTAACTGCAATGATTGTTTCTCCAAGATAAGCATGAACTATAGATTTAGAACCTAAATATTCAACATAATCCACCTTTACAGTAAAATCTTCATGTTCTTTAACCACTGATAAATTCTCTGAACGAATGCCTAATAAAACTTCCATATTATTTATGTTTTTATACTCTGGTAATTCTATAGAAAAATATTCATTAATAAAATGACCATTATCCAATTTTCCAGATATTAAATTAATTTGTGGTGTTCCTAAGAAAGTTGCTGCAAAAAGTGTTTCCGGATGATTATAAACATAGTTTGGTGCACCAACTTGTTCTATTACACCTTTGTTCATTATAACTATTTTAGTAGCCATTGTCATTGCTTCTATTTGATCATGACTTACATAAATAATTGTTTGATTATATTTCCGCCATAGCTCAATAATCTCTACTCGCATATCTCCTCTAAGTTTAGCATCTAAATTTGATAATGGCTCATCCATTAAAAATAACTTTGCTTCACGTGCAATAGTTCTTCCTAAAGCTACTCTTTGTCTTTGTCCTCCAGAAAGCTGACCAGGTTTACGTTTTAATTGATGATCATCTATTTCTACAATTCTAGAAGCATTCATAACTTTTTCATGAATCAATCTTCTATTTTTCTTTCTAACAAGTAAAGAAAAACCTATATTGTCATAGACACTTAAATGAGGATATAAAGCATAGTTTTGAAATACCATTGCAATATCACGTTCCTTAGGAGATAATTCATTAATCTTTTTCCCCTCTAAAATCATCTCCCCACTAGTAATAGATTCTAACCCTGAAATCATTCGAAGCATTGTAGATTTTCCGCAACCAGATGGACCAACTATGACTACAAAAT
This sequence comes from Anaeroplasmataceae bacterium, assembly GCA_029051735.1. Classification (GTDB taxonomy): domain Bacteria; phylum Bacillota_I; class Bacilli_A; order Acholeplasmatales; family Anaeroplasmataceae; genus Pelethenecus. Next base: position 2,871 of record JAIDKZ010000092.1, read on the forward strand.
CATGCTCATCTACTTCTAAATTGAAATCCTTTACTGCACAAAAGCCATTGGGATATACTTTGTCAACATGCTTTATAGTTAAATAAGACATTCTATACCCCTTCCTTCTTTATAAATTTTGATCGAAATATACTTTTAAGTAAACTAGATACTCCTGCATATAATGCAAGCAGGCCTGTTATGATGTATAAAATAATATTTAAAACTGTATTGGTTTTTGCTGGTAAAAATGTTAAATGAAGTAACTGAAAAATGCCAATCACTATAACACCATATGACCACTCTTTATGATATTTCTTTATTTGTTCAGCAGCTAAAAACATAATTAAAGTTAAAACAATATTAAAGATGTCAAATATAAATATTCGAATTGTATATTCCATTAATGAGGTAGAATAGATAGTTAAAATTGTGTTTAAAATGATGAATACCATTAACCAAAAGAAGTCTATCATATTTGGTCTAAAAATTGTTATTTCTTGATCAATATAATCTCTTTTTTTAAACAAAAGCCTCACCTCTTCCCTTCAAATATTTCCAAAATCCCAAACTGTATATTCCTATGGATAAAAAATTAATTATAACCAAACCTATACAACTAAAACCCAAGAAAATAGGAAAGAACATATTACCACGAAATCCCTCTAATTTGGCAATAGTGGAATAATCATAAGTTCGATAAAACTCTGTAATCATTTGCATATTGGAAAAGATTAAAATTCCAAAAACAATTCCAATAACTAGAATAATAATTAAAATTGGATAACTAATGAAAGTCGGATAATATTTTTTAGGCTGAAATAGAAAACATACTAAAAATAAAATCACAAGTATAAG
>JAIDKZ010000093.1 GCA_029051735.1 Anaeroplasmataceae bacterium
GATATAGTAGTAGAATATGAGGTTATTCAAAGAAAAAGTTATTTTCTAAATAATTTTTATATTTCTCATTTTAAAGAAGAATTAGAACAAGAAAGATACCTTCAATATGAGAACAAGTATTTAATTGAGGCAATAGCGAAGCATACAGATGGAGTTTCTGAAGAAGAAATACATGAGTTTTTAGATAACTGCAGAAATGACTTTTCTATTCATCTTCAATCCTTTCATCAGCAGTTAAGTCAAGCATTTGAATTGGAACGAAGATGTAAGAATTATTCTGCTAAAGATATTCAAGATTTAGATAATATGTATGTAGAATACTGCAAGAATTACCACCCAGCAATAAAAGCACACTCTACAGAAGAGGAAAGAAAGGTATATAGCCTTTTAGCTCCTATTTATCGGATAGGAAATATAAGTGCTTTTAAAATGCTTTTTAATGAATATAAAGATGTGTTTACTTCTACACATGTTGAGGAAGAAGAGTATGACACGATTGCTTATTATTATCAAGAATCCATGAGCAATTTAAAAGATTTAGTAAGCAAATTAAAAAATGAATTTCCTTTAAATAAAGAGGACATATTTACAGAAACAGGAATTACACAAGAGTTAATTCGTTTACGAGAAAAAAACTATAAGCTTAGAGAAATGAATCATAGTTTACATGAAGATTTTAAACTTCATTTCTCATTTGATTTTGAATTAGAATAGAAAGGTTGATATTATGTTAAGAGATTATGGCTTAGAATTAAAAGAGATTATAGAATCTAATAGAACTACTGAAGAAAAAAAGAATTTAATTCTCCAATATCATGAAAGTGATATTGCTGATGTCTTAGCATATTTAACAAAAGAAGAGCGGTTAAAGCTATATCAAATTTTGGGTGAAGAAATTCTTTCTGAAATATTTGCCTATTTAGATAATGTTGCAGATTATGTAGAAGAACTTTCCCAAGATCAGGCAGCAGATATTATTGAACTAATGGATTCAGATGATGCAGTAGATGTATTAGATGAATTAGAAGAAGATGACCGTAAAGAAATTGTCTCCTTAATGGAACCTGAGTCAATTGAAGATATTAATTTGATACATCAATATAATGATGATCAAATTGGTAGTAAAATGACAAATAATTACATTTTAATAGAAAAAAATAATACAGTCAGAAGTGCTATGAAGAAGGTAATATCTTTGGCGGCAGAAAATGATAATGTTTCAACAATTTATATTGAAGATGAATATCATCATTTCTATGCAGCAATTGATTTGCGTGATTTAATTATTGCTAGAGAAAATGATAATTTAGAAGATATTATGAAGAAAAACTTTCCTTACTTTTATGCAACAGAAGAGGTAAAGGATTGTCTTTTACGTTTTAAAGATTATGCAATGGATTCATATCCAATCTTAAATGGGAAAAATGAATTGATTGGAGTAGTAACATCAGATGATGTAGTTGAAGTACTAGATGATGAAATGGCAGATGACTATGCAAAATTAGGAGGTTTAACAGAAGAAGAGGAGTTACATGAGCCTTTATTTCTTTCTATTAAGAAAAGATTGCCATGGCTAATCGTTTTGCTATTTTTAGGTTTAATGGTTTCTAGTTTAATTTCAGGATTTGAAGCAGTAGTAGCCGCACTTCCAATGATTGTTTTTTTTCAGTCATTAATTTTAGATATGGCAGGAAATACTGGAACTCAATCTCTTGCAGTAACAATACGTCTTTTATCAAGTGATGAAATAAGTAAAAAAGATTTATGGAAAACAATTTTTAAAGAAATTAGAATTGGGTTTGTTAATGGGTTAATTTTAGGATGTTTGGCATTTGCCTTTGTATTTTGTTTTTTATTCATAACCAAACAAACGATTGTTAGTGATACTTATCAGCATTTAGAAGCACTAAAAGCGGCAGGTATTGTTGCAATTTCTTTATTAACTGCTATGACAATTTGTAGTTTTATAGGATCAATTGTTCCAATACTTTTTATGAAAATAAAAATAGATCCTGCAGTTGCTTCAGGACCATTTATAACAACAATCAATGATGTGATTGCAGTAGTATTATATTATGGATTGGCTTATCTTTTATTTTTATTTATTTAAACTATAATTTTTTAAAAAAACTAAATATTGACACAAAACGACAAAGATATTTGAAGATATATGGTAATATATTTATATCCAATGGTTTTACAGATTAAGAAGGGAGTAGAAGTGATAAAAAATCATTTCACATTCTAGCATGAGAAAGACATTAAAACTTGGATTGATGCTACTTATTATTATCATATGGAATTGTTTTAATTTAATTACAGTAAATGCAAGTTCAAATAAAGATTTTAATGAGATAGAAGATTATATGGAAACAAATTGTACCAATTCTACTCATAAATTTACTCCATTATTGCCTTTATATCCATTTTCAACTACAGAAGTCATTGTGATTGAATTTGCCACAAACGAAAATTTAAAGGATTGGGAAAGAAATATTAAATCCAATTGTTTTGATGATTTTTCTTTTGATTTTACAAAGGATAAGATATATCTTTCCATGAAGTATAGGTATCATATGGATCTAGGTTTTATTAACTTAGATTTCTATTTGGAGAATACTAGTATGATAACCACTACTTTATATGCTTATAAAACAGAAATAGGAATTTTTTTTAGTTTCTCAAAGGATGAAAATATAAAGAATTTAGTATTGGATTTTATGTTTAATCAAAATATTCTTGTTGAAGAAGAATACAATCAAAGCATTGATAAACATAGGTTGTATTGTGAAGAAAATAAAATAGTAATTAAAAATTTGCCAGAAATTCAAGCATTAGCTAATCCTTCTTTAGTTACAATATCAGGAAATTGGTATTGGCAAGATAATTTAAACCAAAGACATCCTGCACAGTATTTCTTAATTGAACTTTATGAAAATAATAAAAAAGTTTCATTTTGTTATACAGATGTAGAAGGATATTATGAATTTCAATATTCAACAAACAAAAGTGCAGAATACTATGTGAGATTAGTATCTGAGGGTTTGCATGTGAAAGTGAGAAAAGATTTATTTTGTAAACCATTTTTTGTGGATTCCTCTAAGTTTAATTTAAATCCTAATGAGAGTTATAAAAATGAAATTTTAATTAGAAATGGAACAATAGATGGTAAAGCAATGAGTGTTACTCAAGCACTGATTATTGGAACAAAATATGTAGAAGAAATGAGTGAAACTACTCTATCTGTTCCTTATGCAGATTGTTTATATCCAAGAAGTACAAGTGCAACTGGTAGTCTAGGAATTGAACTTCAACAGGAAGTATGGGAATATTGGGATATTGCATTGCACGAATATGGACATGTTATTCAAGAGTATTATTATATATCAAATAGTCCAGGTGGGGATCATAATATATATGTCAATTTAATAGATATATATGGTAAGGATAAAGGGACAAAATTAGCATGGGGAGAAGGATGGCCATCTTTTTTCGCTATCATAGTAACAAAGCATTTTGCAAATATATTGCAAGATATTCCTAGAATTAATGATGAAACTTATGATGGTTTTAATTTTATAAATGGAAAAATAAGGCAGAATAATTTTCATCTTGAAGATAATACTACGCCAGGTTTTGGTGAAGGAAGCGAAGCATCTATAGCTAGATTTTTTTATGATTTATATGATTCTGCTCGCACTGTAGAATATTGGGATCAAATATGCATTTCTGAAAAAGCGTTATGGAATATTGTAACTCATGCACAAGTGAGTAATTTTTCAGAATTTTTTGAATTTTTTATGAGTCAATATCCAATTGATGATATAGAGAGTTTAGGCGAAATATTATCAAGAGAGCGATTTAGTGCATTTAACCTAAAGGTTTCAAATTGGATCATTGGTAGAAAACCTATATTTACTTGGGAATATATAAGATGTGAAAATACAACATATAAACTCTATATATATGATCAAAGTAATGTACTACAATTTGAATCTCCTTTGATAAATACTAATTCCTATGAATTATCTGAAAAAGATTGGACAAAAATATTGAATCTTTCAAACTCTGTTATGAAATGGAGAATTACTGTTTTTCAAAATACATATCCTACTACAGGAGGGTATATGTCCTATACAGATGTTCATACTCTTCCTAAGCCTATAGAATTAACAGAATGTGGAATCTATAATGGGAGTATTTTTAATCAATATTCAGATTGGTATCAATTTATTGCTGATGATTCTGCTGAATATATCTTTGAATCTTTTGGTGAAACAGATACTGTGATAGAAATATTTCAGTTTATTGCTGGTAATCAATCATATGATCATATCATATCTTCAGATGATGACTCTGGTGATGATTACAATTTTAAAATATCTTTAAATCTAATTAAAAATGAAAAGTTATTATTTAGAATAAGAATAAGTGGATGGGAGTCTATTGGAGATTATAGACTAGCTATCACCAAGAGTTCTCATATCCACAATTATAGTTATAAGTATGTAAAAGATGATAATTTTACTCACTATGCTTATTGTAGTTGTGGAGAATATAAAAAAGAACAACATATATTTTTTACTGAAAAATTAGGACATCGCTGTGTTGCTTGCAAGTATTACACAGAAGGTCCAATAACAGGTATTCTTAAGAGTATGAGCATGGTAATGTATAATGATAAAAAGAAAAATGATTTTTTGTCATAATTCCATAAGTTATAAATGAAAAGGAGATAATAAATATGAAACCTATGGTAAAGCGAGTTATATTATTAATATGCTGTTTATTTATGGGATTGATTTTTTCTTCGTGTAAAAAAAAGGAATCTTGCCCAATGTTGTGGCCATTTAGTGTAAATGCATCTTTTAAGAAAACAATATATAATTTAAATGAAGAGGATATTCTTTTTGATATAGGAATAGGCATAGAAGAAGAAATGAATAATCTTTTAGGTAAGAATGGATGGTTTGAGTTACGAGCAACAACAGTAGATCGATCATTAGATCTTAGAAAATTTTATAATACGTCATATAGCAAGGTTTTATTGACAATTCAGCCTAGTGAGATAAATAAATATCCATTAAAAAAGATATTTAATGCTGAATCAAATAAATATGAATTTAGTTGTATTTATAAAGATACCTATTCCATACCCAAAGATATATTTTTAGAAGAAGAGAGATATTTTGCAATATCTTTAGTTGTTGTTTCATATGATGAGGTTGATCCAAATGTATTGCATTTTCCTGTAGAATCTTATGGATTATTTCAATATGCTATTAAAGATCATCAAATTACTTTTGCAGATATGGATAATATGACTACTATATAAAGAAAACAATTTAACTATTAATATAAAAGACTGTTGAAAGTAAAATTCAACAGTCTTTTAATTATGCTTTAAAATCATAGTTAGGATAAGTAAGGGGTTGATTTCCTTCTTGGAAATATTCATAATAACCATTATTTTTTGCTAGATACGGTTGATTATTATAGATTGTAATATATTGTCTGGTTATACCTTCAATTTCATCATAATATTGATCTTTTTTTGCATATGTACTCAACAGCATTTTCATTATAGTTCTTGGTATATTTTTTTTATAATAGTCTAGATATTTTCCTTCAATTAATTTTTCATATCCAACCCATACGCCAATAGTTAAATCCTTAGTGTATGCGATGAGTAAGGAATCTTTGGTAGCATTAGAAGGTAGTTTGAATTTTTCTAAAGAATTTTTATCATAGTTGGTTTGTCCTGTTTTTGCCATTAAATAAGTATCTTCTAAATCAAAAGAACTATCTTTAAATACATCATGAAGCATGGTATTAATTAGGAAAGCAGTAGTGGGCTTCATGACTAATTTAGGCTTCATGGAATTTGAAAATGTATCAATATCATAATCAATTTTTGATATAGCGGATGCTTGTTTATAATATCCTAGATTGGCAAAAGATTGATATGCATTTGCTAGGCTTAGTAATGTATATCCAGTAGTAGTACCACCAATAGCGTCTGCTTCATAGATTGTATCATTTTTTTCTATTCCAAGTTTTTTTACAAATTGAAATGCTCTTTCATATCCTACTTCATTAAAGAGTTTTACAGCAGGAATATTTCTTGAATCACTCAAAGCTTTTCTTAAGGTAATATAGCCTAAATAATTATTATCATAATTTTTAAGTTTTGTTCCATCTTTATAGGAATATTCCTCATCTAAGACAATACTTGCTGGAGAATAATTTAAATATTCTATTGCAGGTGCATAATCTAGTAAGGGTTTAATGGTTGAACCTGGTTGTAATAAAACATCACTTGCATAATTTAATACTTTATTATGAAAGGATCGGTTCCCAGCTATAGCTTTAATTCCATAAGTTTGGTTATCTAAGACTACAATAGAACAATTAAGATCATTATCATTAAAAATGTCTCTTAAACACATCTGACGCTGCAGAA
>JAIDKZ010000094.1 GCA_029051735.1 Anaeroplasmataceae bacterium
CTCTTGCAGAACCCTCTATATCTTTAAAAAGGAAATTAGAAGAAGACTATTTATTTTTAACAAATGATGAATAAATGATTTTTTCTCTCTTTTTTTGGAGAGTTTTTTCTTTTATATAATAAAAAAACTTAAAACGTTTTCTCGAAAAACTGAAAAAATGAAAAAAAATGATTGGTTTGTTTTGTTGCTTGTTGATAATTTTTGTTAAAAAGATTATAATAGATACGTATAAAAAATATTTTATCTCATTAGGAGGATATTATGAGTGAGAAAAAGAAAAGAATGGCGATAGATGGTAACTATGCTGCTGCATATTCATCTTATGCATTTACAGAGGTTGCTGGAATCTATCCTATTACTCCATCATCCCCAATGGCGGAGTATACTGATGAATGGGCATCACAAGGTAAGAAAAACTTATTTGGTATGCCAGTAAGAGTTGTTGAAATGCAATCAGAAGGAGGAGCTGCTGGTACTGTTCATGGTTCATTACAAGCTGGTGCTTTAACTACTACCTATACAGCATCTCAGGGATTATTATTGAAGATTCCTAATATGTATAAAATTGCTGGTGAATGCTTGCCAGGTGTAATTCACGTTTCTGCACGTACACTTGCTGCACAATCTTTATCTATTTTTGGGGATCATCAGGATGTAATGGCATGCCGTCAAACTGGTTTTGCAATGTTATGTTCAGGATCTGTTCAGGAGGTTATGGATTTAGCTGGTGTTGCACATTTATCTGCAATTGAATCTAGCATTCCTTTCCTACATTTCTTTGATGGTTTTAGAACTTCACATGAGGTTAATACAATTGAACCAATTGATTATGAAGTGTTTGATAAGCTTTTAGACCGTGAGGCTGTAGCAAAATTTAGAGCGAATGCTTTGAATCCTGCTCATCCTAAAACACGTGGAACAGCTCAAAATGATGATGTTTATTTCCAAACTAGAGAATTACAAAATCATAAATATGAGGAAGTTTATCCAGTTGTTGAAAAGTATATGAAGGCTATTTCTAAAGCAACTGGTCGTAAGTATCAGCCATTTAGCTATTATGGTGATCCAGAGGCTAAAAATGTTATTGTAGCTATGGGATCTGTTACAGAATGTGCTGAGGAAGTTGTAGATTATTTATTAGCTAGAAAGGAAAAAGTGGGCTTATTGAAGGTTCATTTATATCGTCCATTTGTTGTTGATAAATTCTTAAAGGCTATGCCTAAAACAGTAAAGAAGATTGCTGTACTAGATAGAACAATTGAGCAAGGAGCTTTATATGAGCCTTTATGCTTAGACGTACAAGCTGCTTATTATGGTGCTAAGGATGCTCCAATTATTGTAGGTGGTCGTTATGGTTTATCTAGCAAGGATACAACTCCTGATATGGTAAATGCTGTATTTACAAATTTAAAGAAATCAAAACCAAAAGATCATTTCACTCTTGGTATTAATGATGATATTAAATATACATCTTTAGAAGTAACTGAAAAAATTGATGTTGCTGATCCTACAACTACAGAATTATTATTCTTTGGATTAGGTTCTGATGGTACTGTTGGTGCTTGTAAAAATATTTCTAAAATTGTTGGAGACTACACCGAATTTTATTCTCAAAGTTATGCAGCTTATGACTCTAAAAAATCTGGTGGTTCAACAAGATTACATTTACGTTTCTCTAAACATCCAATACGTTCAACTTATTTAGTTAACCAGCCTCACTTTGTATCTTGTTCATTAGATGCTTATCTAGACAAATTTGATATGATTGCTGGTTTACGTGAAGGTGGTACTTTCTTACTTAATACTGTTGTGGATGCTAAAAATATTGAAAAGCGTCTACCTAACCGCTATAAGAGAATTTTAGCTCAAAAGCATGCGAAATTCTATATTATTGCTGCAAATGCTGCTGCAAGAGAATGTGGTTTCCGTCCAGGCTTAGGTGTAAACACAATTATGCAGTCTGCTTTCTTCAAGTTAAATGAACAAATCATGGATTATGAAGAAGCAAAGCAGCATATGAAAGAATTTGCTACCAAGACATATTTAAGAAAAGGTCAAGAATTAGTTGATCAAAATCATAAGGCAATTGATATGGGTGGTACTAAGCTTGTTGAAGTAGAAGTTAAACCTGAATGGGCTAACTTAGAGGATGAAGAGAAGAAGGTTGACATGAAGCGTCCTGCATTTGTTAGAGAGATTGCAGACGTTATTAATGCAATTAATGGTGATTCTTTACCTTTATCTACTTTTGCTAAATTTGGTGATGATTGCCATATGCCACAGGGAACTGCTGCATATGAAAAGCGTGGTGTAGCAACTGATGTTCCTCTATGGAATCCTGAAAACTGTATTCAATGTAATCAGTGTTCATTTGTTTGTCCACATGCTTGTATTCGTCCATTCCTTTGTACAGAAGAAGAAGTTGCAAAAGCTCCTAAGGGTGCGCAATTCTTAGATGCTACTGGTTTCAAGGGATATAAATACACACTACAGGTATCTACACTTGATTGTACAGGATGTGGTGTATGTTTAACTGTTTGTCCTGGTAAAAAGGTTAAGGATGAAACTGGTGCGTTAGTTCAACGTCCAGCTTTAACTTCACATTCTATGGCTGAATCTAATAAGAATAAAGAAGCTAAAGTATGTGAGTATTTCTATAATAAAGTAAGCTATAAGGGTGATGTTGCAGGTACTGCAAATGCTAAGAATGTTCAATTCTCTAAACCATTATTTGAATTCTCTGGTGCTTGTGGTGGCTGTGGAGAGACTCCATATGTAAAAGCAGTGTCACAATTATTTGGTGATCGTATGATGGTTGCAAATGCTACTGGATGTACTTCTATTTATTCTGGTTCTTATCCATCAAGCCCTTATACAACAAACGCAGAAGGCCATGGTCCAGCTTGGGCTAACTCTTTATTTGAAGATAATGCTGAGTTTGGCTTTGGTATGAGAATGGCTGTAGAAACTCTACGTGATAGATTACAAACTGTAATGGCGTTAAATATGGATGAAATGCCTGCTGATGTTAAGAAACTTTGCCAAACTTGGATAGAAAACAGAACATCAGGTTCTAAAACAAAGGAATTAGCTCCACAGATTGTTGCTGCTATGGAAGCAATTGATGCTCCATATGCAAAAGAAATTTTATCTTTAAAGGATTATTTAGTTAAGGTAAGTCAGTGGATTATTGGCGGTGATGGTTGGGCTTATGATATTGGCTATGGTGGATTAGACCATGTTATTGCAAACAATCAAGATGTAAATATTCTTGTGGTTGATACAGAGGTTTATTCTAATACAGGTGGTCAAGCTTCTAAGTCTTCTAGAACTGGTGCTATTGCAAAATTTGCTGCTGCAGGTAAGCCAACATTTAAGAAGGATTTAGCTTCTATTGCAATGGCTTATGGTCATGTATATGTTGCAACTGTATCTCATGGTTATAATCAAAACCAAGTAATTAAGGCATTAAAGGAAGCTGAAGCTTATGATGGTCCTTCAATTGTAATTTGTTACTCTCCTTGTATAGCACACAATATTAAGAAGGGTCTATATATGAGTCAATTGGAGGCTAAGAAGGCTACAGAATGTGGTTACTGGCCAACATTTAGATACAATCCTGATTTAGCTAAAGAAGGAAAGAATCCATTCCAAATGGATTCTAAAGAACCTGACTGGTCTAAGTATAATGATTTCTTAATGAATGAAGGACGTTATGCTCAATTAGTTAAGATTAATCCTGAAAAAGCTCAGGAATTACTTGAATCTAACTTAAAGGATGCTCAAAAGCGTTTTGCTAACTATACTCGTTTAGCAAATATGGAATTCCCTAATAAGTAAAATAAATAAAGATACTATCAGTCTTATCTGATAGTATTTTTTTATTGTTTAAATATCTAGAAAATATATTTGAATTTCTTTTTAAAAATGTTAAAATAGACACATAACACTTAAGGAGCAATAGAATTATGTTTAAAATAGGATGTCATTTACCAATTAGCAGTGGCTTTTTAAAAGCTGCTAAACATATAGTTGAATTAGGAGGAAATACCTATCAATATTTTTCAAGAAATCCACAAGGAGGTCAAGCAAGACCTTGGGATCAAGGAGATTTTGATGGATTTATGGAGTATGCAAAAGCGTTTGATATTACAAATTTATTATGTCATGCTCCGTATACTTTAAATGCATGTTCAGCAAACCCACAAACAAGAGAATTTGCTAGAATGGTTTTTAAATCTGATATTCAAATGCTAGAGCATTTTCCTAATGCTTTATATAATTTTCATCCGGGAAGCCATACTGGACAAGGTGTGGAAGTTGGCATTGGTCAGATTGTAGAGATTTTAAATGAGGTCATATATCCTGAAATGAAAACAACCATTGTGTTAGAAACTATGGCTGGAAAAGGTAGTGAAATTGGCAGAAGTTTTGAAGAAATTGCAGAAATTATTCGCTGTGTTGATCATAATGAAAAACTTGGAGTATGTTTAGATACGTGCCATATTTATTCTGCTGGGTATGATATTGTTAATAATTTGGATGGAGTGTTAGAAGAGTTTGATGCAATTATTGGATTAGACCGATTAAAAGCAATTCATTTAAATGATTCTAAAATGCCTTTTGCTTCAAATAAGGATCGACATGAAAAAATTGGTCAAGGAACGATTGGTTTAGATGCAATCGTTAAAATTATTAATCATCCTCTCTTAAAGGATTTACCTTTTTATTTGGAAACACCAAATGAGGACGAGGGATATAAAAGCGAAATTGAACTTTTAAAAAAATGTCGAATAGATTAAAATTTTGTGTTGATTTTTCCTTTTCAACCTATGGTTTTATATTTATAATAATAAATATGAAAAGCTGGTGAGAGTATGTTCAAATTTATTAAAAGTCTATGGTGGTTTATTTCTAAGAACTGGTATCATTATCTTAGCATTGTTCTAGTTGGAATTCTTTTTCCTATTTTAAACTTAGTTCCAGGTTGGATTGTTAAGATATTAATTGATGCAGTAAGTGAAGAAGAAATGAAAATCACGATGGCTTTTTTATTTTACAAAATCATTATTCCATATCTATGTACTATGATTGCAATCTATATTGTTACAACAACAAAGCGAGTATTGCAGAATCGTTTAAAAGTAAAATTGTACTATGCTTTGCAGGTTCGATATATGGAAAACATATTAGTTCAGGATGCGACTTTTTTTGAAAAATTTCAATCTGGTGATCTCTTGACTAGAGCTTTAGGTGATGTAAAAAGCGTTAATTTTAGTGGTGGAAATCGATTGATTAATATGTTTTTAGAATTTATGACTGTGGTTGTGACACTAGTTGCTATGATACTAATTCATCCAATACTGGCCATTTTGTGCTTTGTGCCACTTAGCTTTATCTTTGTTACTAATTTACTCTTAAAACGTAAGGTAAAGAGGAATTGGCAATTGGTTAGAGAAAAATCATCATTGATGGGGAATGTTATTTTAGAAAGTATTACGAATGTTCGAACTATTAGAGCATTTTCAAAGGAAGAAGAAAATTACCAAAAGAATTTAAAGTATTCTCAAGATACTTATGATATTGAAAAAGCAAATTTAAAAATCAATGTTATTTTTCAACCCATGTTTCAATCTATAGTTGCAGTTGCCACAATTATTGCATATGGATTAGGCGCATATTATTGTTATAAAGAATATATAAATGTCAGTGAGTTGGCACAATTTATTTTATATTTGAATTTATTTCAATCACCACTGACAAACATTGGTAATATGATTAATAACTTTTATCAATCCTTGATATCAGCTGATCGTATTAATGAAATCTATGATGCAAAAAGCAGTGTTATAGATAAGAAGAATGAAAATCTTGAAGAAATTAAAACCATTGAATTTAAAGATTTTTCTTTTCGGTATTTTGGAGATTCAGAGGATGTATTAAAAAATATAGATTTGAGAATTGAAGAAGGACAAACTTTAGGTATTGTTGGTAAAACAGGAAGTGGTAAATCCACACTCGTAAGACAGCTTGTACGTCAACTTCCAATAGAAGAGGGAACATTATTTATTAATGGTGAGGAAATTGAGGATTACAATCAAAATAATATACGAAGCCATATTGGATATGTACCTCAAGAACATATGTTATTTTCACGTTCCGTCATGAAGAATGTTTTATTAGGAGATTCTCATGCTAGTTTAGAAGAAGTTAATGAAGCAGTGATGATGGCAGATTTTGAAAAGGATATTGCTGAACTTGTAGATGGCTTTGATACGGTTGTAGGAGAATATGGTGTAACTCTTTCTGGTGGACAAAAGCAACGACTTGCTATTGCAAGAGCATTTTTAAAGAATGCAGATGTATTAGTTTTAGATGATTCCCTATCAGCTGTAGATGGTAAAACAGAAGCGAATATCATCCACTCACTAAATAAGTATCGTAAAAATAGAACGAATATCATTGTTGCTCATCGGTTATCTGCAGTGATGCATGCACATATGATTATTGTCTTGGATCAAGGTAAGATTGTAGAACGAGGAACCCACGAAGAACTGATGGCGTTAAAGGGATGGTATTATGAGCAATTTCTAGCTCAAGCAATGGAAGAAGGTGAAGAACATGCGTAAGAAGGATAATGTATATTCTAAGTCTACCTTGTTTAAGAAGACGCTTCCTTATATCAAAAAAGAAAAATGGTTGGTTATTCTTGCGTTTATTCTTTCAATTGGTGTTGCAGTTTTAACAACGATTTCTCCTCTTTTGACAAAAAAAATATTAGACGATTTTATTAAGATACAAGCTACAGACAAGATAATAGAATATTTGATTATTTATTTTGTGTTAATCATTATTGTGGTTATCATGCGATATTTTCTTCAATATGTTCAAACATTAACAGGAATGCATATTGAAAAAAATTTGCGAGAAGATGCGATTCGTAAAATTGATTATTTACCAGTAGACTATTATTCTTTAGAGCCAGATGGAAAAATTGTTGCTAAAATTACATCTGATAGTAATGGTGTACGTACATTTTATATGACAATGTTTTCTATCATCAATGCTTTATTGAATATTTGTATTGTTTATGTGGGATTGATTATGCTAGAGCCAATGCTTGGATTAATTATTTTAGCTGTTGTACCTGTTATTGTGATATGGATTACAATTTACCGCAAGAAAGTACACGGTTATTATTTGGATTTGAGAGAAACAGGTTCAAGAATTACAGGTAAATTAAACGAATTGATTAGTGGAGCATTAATCATTCAGGATTTCAATCAAGAAGAAAATATGTTAAATGAATACAAAGAACTTGTAAATCGCTATAACTATAATGATATTAAAGCAAATACAATTAACATTTATTTTGGATGGGAGCTTTTAGTTATTGTACGTCGTTTAGCAGAAACTGCAATCTTATTTTATTTGGGCTTTGAGGCTACGCAAATTGGCGGAATTGTAGTAACTGCAGGGTTAATAACAACATTCCTAGATTATCTAGGAAGAATGATAAATCCTATCAATGCTATCTTCAATAATTTAAATGAATTGGAAGATTCTTTAGTGGCAGCAAATCGTGTGTTTATGTTTATGGATGAGGAAAATGATACAAGAGTTTTAGATGGAGAACCTGCACCTGATCAAATTTTAGGGAATGTTGAATTTCAACATATTAAATTTGCCTATATTGATGATAATTATATTTTAAAGGATTTGTCTTTAAAGGTTGAAGCAGGTAAAAAAATTGGTATTGTTGGTCATACAGGAAGTGGAAAATCTTCTTTAATGAATCTTTTATTGGGATATAATGATTATCAAGAAGGAAAACTATTAGTAGATGGCGTAGATATAAAAGTATATAATAAAGCTTCTTACCGCAAGAATTTAGGCATTGTGCTTCAAACACCAGCATTGTTTGCAGGAACTATCCGTTCTAATGTCACTATGGAAAGAAATGAATATACAGATGAAGAAATTATTCAAGTGATAGAAGAGGTTGGAGCAGGATATATGCTTTCTAAAAATGAACTTGGTTTAGATACGCCTATTTCTTTTAAAGGAGAGAATTTATCTTTAGGGGAAAAGCAACTGTTATCTTTTGCTAGAATTCTTCTGCGAAAACCAAAAATTTTAGTATTAGATGAAGCTACTGCAAATATTGATAGTGAAACTGAAATCAGAATCAAACAGGCTATGGATGTTGTTGCAAAAGGAAGAACAACATTTATTATAGCTCACAGGCTTTCTACAATTAAAGATGCAGATGAAATCGTAGTACTTGATCATGGAGTTATTGTTGGAAAAGGAAGCCATAGTTCGTTATATCAGGAATGCCCAATTTATAAGGATATGTATGATTCACAGTTTGAACAAAAATAAAAATATTTATTAATAAGACTACTGAATAACAAGTAGTCTTATTTTTCATATGGCATATATCCTTTACCTTGAAAGAGACTTGAATTTATGCTAAAATAATTGTTAAGAAAAATAAAATGTGAGGTATAGTTTTATGATAATCAGAATGAAACAAAATATAACCAAAAAAGAATATGAAAATATTGTGAAATATTTTAAAGATAGAGATTTAGAAGTTAAGGATGCAAGTAGTGGTGATGTTATTGTTGTTGGTATTATTGGTGATACAACAAAGACAATGGATAGTGATGTATATGCATTACCAGGAGTAGATACAATTACTCGTATACAGGTTCCTTATAAAAAAGCATCAAAGACATTTCATCCAGAGCCTACAGTTATTGATGTTTGTGGTGTGAAAATAGGTGGTGGGAATTTTACAGTTATGGCTGGTCCATGTTCTGTAGAAAATCATGATCAAATTGTAAGTGTAGCTAATAGTGTGAAGCAAAGTGGTGCACATATTTTAAGAGGTGGCGCTTATAAGCCACGTACATCACCTTATGCATTTCAGGGATTGGAATTAGAAGGCCTTGATTTATTGATGGAGGCTAGAGAGGAAACTAGATTACCAATTATTACTGAGATTCAATCTGAAGATTTGATTGAGCGTTTTGTTAAGGATGTAGACATTATTCAGGTTGGTGCTAGGAACATGCAGAATTTCCATCTATTAAAAGCATTGGGTAAGATTGATAAGCCTATATTATTAAAACGAGGTTTATCTTCAACAATTGAAGAATGGTTAATGGCTGCTGAATATATTTTAGCTGGTGGAAATGATAAGGTTATTTTATGTGAAAGAGGAATTCGAACTTTTGAAAAATACACAAGAAACACTTTAGATCTTTCAGCAGTTTTAGCGGTAAAAGAGTTATCTCATTTGCCTGTTATTGTTGATCCTTCTCATGCGGCTGGAAAATGGTCTATGGTAGAGGATTTATCTAAAGCTGCTTTAGCAGTTGGAGCAGATGGTATCATTGTTGAAGTACACAATAATCCTGAATGTGCATTATGTGATGGTGCACAGAGCTTAAAGCCTGAACGATTTGATAATATGATGAAGCAATTAAAACTAATTGCTCCAATTGTAGGAAAGAAAATAGAAGAATGAAAATACTTATTGTTGGATTAGGATTGATTGGTGGCTCTTATGCAGAGGGACTTTCACTAAAGGGTTATGAAGTATATGGTATAGACAAAGATAGTAATGCGGTTCAGTACGCTTTGAAAAATGGATTTATCAAAAAATCAAGTTATACCAAGGATGAATTAATACAAATGATGGATGTGATTGTTCTTGCTATTTACCCTCAGGCAATTTTAGAGTTTTTAAGAAATAATCAATCTAATTTTAGAAAAGGACAATTAATAACAGATGTTTGTGGAGTAAAATCAAGTTTTGTAAATAAGGCTACTTTGCTTGCAAATCCTGCAATTTATTTATCACATCATCCAATGGCAGGCAAGGAAAAGATTGGTATTGCTTTTGCAGATTATAAAATTTTTAAAAATGCAAACTTTTTAATTACTCCATTATCAAATACACCAATAGAAGCAATTAAAATCTTAGATCAATTTGCTAGAGATTTAGAGTTTGGAAAGATATCTATTATGAGCCCAGTTCGTCACGATGAGATGATTGGCTTTACTTCTCAGCTCACTCATGCTATTGCTGTTTCCTTAGTGAATAGTGACCATGATAAAGATACAGTAAATTTTATAGGGGATTCTTATCGTGATTTAACTAGAATAGCTATGATCAATGAAAAACTATGGAGTGAACTTTTTTTAGAGAATAAAAATGCACTTTTAAATCATATTGAAGCTTTTGAGGAGCAATTAAATATTTTGAAAAATGCATTAAAATTAGACGATCAAGAAAAATTAAATGAATTATTTAAAACCTCAACTCAAATAAGAAAGAAGATGGAAAAATGCGAAAATTAGAGATTCAATTAAAGCGAGATTCTTATGAAATTATTATAGAAAATGATTTACTTTTGCATCTTCCTTTTTTTATTCAGAAGGTCTATAAAAATAAAAAAATCTACATTATTACAGATGATAGGGTGGCTGAGCATTACTTAAAGAAAGTGAAAGAAGTCTTGCAAGAAAATTATCTTGTGGATGAAATCATTATTTTACATGGTGAAGGGTCAAAAAGTATTGATGTTTATTGTGAAGTTATAAAGCAACTTTTGAACAAAAATATTAGGAGAAACGAATTGCTTTTAGCATTGGGAGGAGGAGTAATAGGAGATTTAACTGGGTTTATTGCATCTACGTTATATCGTGGACTTTCTTATGTTAGTATACCTACCTCACTTCTTAGCCAAATGGATTCCTCTATTGGTGGGAAAACAGGGATTGATTTTTATGGGAGAAAAAACATCATTGGATGTTTTAAACAGCCAAAACTTGTTTTAATTGATCCCAAAACTCTTAAGACGCTTCCAAAAGAAGAATTTAGTAATGGAATGGGAGAACTAATTAAGCATGCAGTGATTGGGAATCCAACATTATTTCAACTACTTTTATCTAACCCTATAGTAGACGAAAACATCATTTATGAAAGTTTATCTGTAAAAAAACATTTAGTTGAGTTAGATGAATTTGATCAAAATGAACGGATGTTATTGAATTTTGGGCATACATTTGGGCATGTGATAGAATTGAAAAATAATTTAAAGCATGGACATGCTGTTGCAATTGGAATGTTAATGGCGATTCATTTTGGAATGGATTTGGGGATTACGAGTACAGAAGTATATTCCCAAGTATTAAGAATTTTAGAGTTATATCAAATTCCTTATCAAGAATTCAATTATAAAGAGTATTTGAAAGAAATTATCTTTGATAAAAAGAATTTAGCAGGAGTAATACAGTTTGTTCTTATTAAGGATATTGGTCAAGCATTTTTATATCCAATAGAAGAGGCTAATTTAAAGGAGTTGTTGTAAATGAATGTAAGAATTCATCCTAAAAAATTAAGTGGAAGTTTGGTTGTGCCACCTTCTAAAAGTTTGTCTCATCGTGCTATCATTGCAGCTAGCTTAGCAAAAGGAAAGAGCATTATTTCTAATGTTATTTTATCTAAAGATATTCTTGCAACAATAGATGGTATGAGGGCACTAGGTGCAGAAATTACAATCAATGGAAATCAAGTTATTATCCATGGAAATTCAATTGAAAGAAAATCGAATTTGATTGATGCAAATGAATCTGGTTCTACTTTACGGTTTTTAATACCAATTGCATTAGTATCAAATCTTCCTATTTGTTTTACAGGAAAAAATCATTTGGTTCATCGACCATTGGATTCCTATTTTGAAATTTTTGATTCTCTTGGCATTTCCTATTCTCATGAAGAAGGTCAGTATTTGCCTTTGCATATTCATGGTGGTCTAAGACCAGATACTTATCACTTAAGAGGGGATGTTTCTTCTCAATTTATTACTGGACTTTTATATGCTTTGCCACTACTAAATGGAGATTCTAAAATTGTAATTACTACAGAACTGGAGTCAAAAGGGTATATTGATTTAACTTTAGATATTTTAAAACAGTTTGGTATTCAAATAAGGCATAACAATTATCAGGAATTTATGATTGCTGGTAATCAATCTTATCAGCCTTTTAATTATACCGTTGAAGGAGATTATTCTCAGGTTGCTTTCTTTTTAGTGGCAGGAGCGTTGGGAGCTGATCTTAAACTTTATGGTATGAGAGAAGATTCATATCAAGGAGATAAAAAAATTATACAAGATATTTTAAGCATGAAAGGAAATTTAGAATTGCACCCAGAGTATATCAGTTGTAGACCTGGTAAAACAATTGGCGCAACCATTGATTTTTCGCAATCTCCAGACTTAGGACCTGCACTAACAGTTTTAGCAAGTTTATCTGAAGGAACAACAGAATTTGTAAAGGCAAGTCGGTTGCGTATTAAAGAATGTGATCGTATTACTTGTATGAAAGAAGAGTTAGAAAAAATGGGTGCATCTATAGAAGAAAATTCTGATGGTATGAAGATTTATGGTGTTGATGAACTTCATGGGGCAGTAGTTGATTCTCACAATGATCATCGTGTAGCTATGGCACTTGCAGTTGCTTCTTTAAAAACTAAAGGAGATATTGTGATTATGAATGCAGGGTGTGTTGCTAAATCATTTCCAAATTTTTGGGATGTATTTCAATCTTTAGGAGGAGATATTTCTTATGAATAAATTAGAAGAAGCTAGAAAAATCATAAATGAAATAGATGAAAAAATGCTTCATTTGTTTGAAGAGCGGATGCATGCTTCTAAAATGGTTGCTGAGTATAAAAAGGAAAATGGATTACCTGTTTTTGATGGAAAAAGAGAACAAGAAATTATTTCTAATCATTTGGAACTTTTAAAAGATAAAAAACTAGCAATGTATTATTTGACTTTTTTTGATGGCGTTCTTACTTCATCAAAGGACTATCAAAAGGACCTTTTAAAATGAAGCATTTTGGATTATTAGGAGAGCATCTTTCTCATAGTTATTCTAAAATAATACATCAGTATATTTTTAAAGAAATTGGTCTTGATGCAGATTATAGATTAATTGAATGTCAAGAGCAAGAACTAAAAGATTGGATAGACCAAATAAGGCAAGGCAAATTCTCAGGGTTTAATGTAACAATCCCATATAAGAAAAAAATTATGGATTATTTGGATATTATTGATGAGAAAGCTTTGAAAATAGGAAGTGTGAATACCGTCTATCTTTTAAATGGTAAAGTGCATGGAACTAACACAGACTATGATGGATTTTTAGAAACAATCAAGAAATACCAAATTGATGTATGGCAAAAGGATTGCTATATTTTAGGTACTGGTGGAGCATCTTTGGCTATTGTTCAAGTACTAAAAGATTTAGGAGGAATTTGTTATACAGTTTCTAGAACGCCTGATGAAACTCAAATTAGCTATCAAGATTTACAAAAGAAAAGCATAGACATATTAGTAAATACAACTCCAGTTGGAATGTATCCTAATGTTTTAGCAAGCCCAGTATCTTTAGAGATATCAAAAAAAGCAAAGGTTGTTATGGATATTATTTTTAATCCTCATCAAACAAAACTTTTAAAAGATGCTGAATCTAATATGAATGGTCTTTATATGTTATTGATACAAGCGATACGTGCAGAAGAAATTTGGCAAGGGATAAACTTGATGATTTATGCAGATGAAATTTTGAAGAAATTAAAATTCTTATTAGAATTGCCTAAAGAAATTTTTGATATTGTTAAGGATTTGAATTTTAATAAAGACCAAATTGGTTGTAGTGAAGATTCTGTGTATTTGTTTGAAAATCAATATATTTTAAAAATTTCTTCAGATTTAAAACTTTTAAAAAGAGAAAAGGAAAGAGTGGATTGGCTTTCTGATAAAATTTTAGGCTCTAAAAGTGTAGCATATGTAGAGACTGATAGGGCATATTATTTGCGAACTATGATTCATGGAGATAGCTTATCTGCAAAACGATTTTTAGATAATCCTTTGTTGCTTATTAAAACTATAAAAAAAGTAATAGAAGTTTTAAGAGGCTTAGATCAATACCACTGTCCATATCACTCTACAGATAGTTTAGGAAATTATTTTGTACATGGTGATTTATGCCTTCCAAATATATTTGTGGATCAACAGAATAATTTTTGTGGATTTATTGATTTAGACAATGCTGGAGTAGGTGATGTATGGTATGATTATGCTTGGTTATTGTGGAGTTTTGAGTATAATTTAAAAACAAACCATTATAATAACCTGTTATTAGAAAACTTAGGTTTGATAATGGATGAGCAATCCTATCTCAAATATATTCCAGCAGAAAATATAGCTAGGTTAAAAGAGGATAAGGAGGAATAAATCTTGAGTAACATAGAAGTGAATCATCAGAGGTTTACTATTATTAAACTCTTGGGAAAAGGAAAAGGTGGATATTCTTATTTGGTAACTAATGAGAAACAGAAGTATGTTTGTAAGCAAATTCATCATGAACCTTGTTCTTATTATACTTTTGGAAATAAACTTGAATCGGAATTGAGAGATTATTCTATATTAAAATCAATTGGAATTCCTTTACCAAAACTTTTGGATGTAGATTATGAGAATGAAAGAATACTAAAAGAATATATAGATGGTCCATCAATATTTGATATAGTTTTGGAAGATAAAATGAAAGATCAATATTTAAAACAAATGAAGGAAATTTGTTTACTTTTATATCCCCAAAAAATTAATATTGATTATTTTCCTACGAACTTTATTGTTCATAATGATAATTTGATTTATATTGATTATGAATGTAATGAATATATGGAAGAATGGGATTTTGAAAATTGGGGACTTAAATATTGGTCTAAAACCGCAGAATTTTTGGAGTATGTAAATTTACATACGAAAGGAGAATAAACTATGAATCATTTTGGCAGATTATTTCAAATTAGTATATTTGGAGAAAGTCATGGTGCTTCCGTTGGCATTTTAATTGATGGAGTACCTGCAGGAATTGAATTGGATGCAAAAGATTTTATTCAAGATTTAAATAGAAGAAAGCCTGGTGGCATTGGTACAACTACAAGAATTGAAACAGATGAAGTGCAAATTGATTCTGGTGTATTTCAAGGGCATACAACTGGAGGAGCAATTCTTTTACGTTTCTTAAATCAAAATGTAAATAGTAAGGATTATTCAAATCTAGTGAGTCATCCAAGACCTTCTCATGCAGATTTTGTGGCAAACATTAAATATAAGGGATATCAAGATTATCGTGGTGGTGGTTCTTTTTCTGGAAGGCTAACTTTGGGGATTGTTGCTGCTGGAGTAATTGCAAAAAAAATTATAAAAGATATTTCATTTGAAACCAATATTATCAATTTGGCTGGATGTAAGAATAAAGAAGAGTATTCCACTATTCTTAAAAAAACGGTAGAGGAAAAGGACTCAGTTGGTGGTATTGTTGAGCTGAGAGCTAAGAATGTCAAAATTGGATTAGGAGAACCATATTTTGATTCATTAGAATCTACTATTTCTCATTTGCTCTTTTCTATTGGAGGAGTTAAGGGTGTTTCTTTTGGTATAGGATTTGATGGAGTAGATTTGAAAGGCAGCTCCTTTAATGATGTGATACTTAACGAAAAAGGCATAACGAAAACAAATCACAATGGAGGTATAAATGGTGGAATCTCTAATGGTAATGATATTGTAGTCAAAGTTATGGTTAAGCCTACACCTTCTATTTTTTTAGAACAGGAAACATATTCTTTTAAAACCAAATCTCTAGAACCTCTTTTAATTGAGGGAAGACATGATGCGGCAATTATTTTTAGAGCACAAGTCGTATTGGAGGCATGTTTAGCAATTGCTTTAGCAGATGCATATTTAATTGATAAGGCATATCAATGATTTGTGTTCATATCTTTTTAATTTAGCGAATTTTATTATATAAATCTAATTTGATAAGGTAAGGTTATATTATGAATTTTCCAAGTAAATGGAGAGAAACTGTAGACCCATATCAACTCAAGTATAAAAATTTTTTATTAATTGAAGTACTAGGATATCCTCATGCGGGAAATGATGTTTTTTTTGCAAGGGGCATATATAGAAAAGAAGAAAAACTAGTATTCATAAAAGTTGGTAGGCAAAAAAATGCAGATATAAAAAATGAAGTTGAAATACTAAATCAACTTTCTTTAAATTATGTTCCTAAAATCATAGACTATGATGAACAAATGATGTTTAGGGTTTCCATAGCTTTAGAAGGTGAACGCTTATCAACGATAGTTGGAGAAAACAATCATTTAGAATCGTTAGATTATTTAGATACATATGGTAAAGCTCTTGCTGAAATCCACTGCATAAAGGGGAAATTTCATTCTGTTAAGGATAGAAGATTTTTTCACGTTCCGCCTAGAGAATATTTTGAAGAAAACCATATAGATTTATTTATATATGATTATTTAGAAAATAATAAACCTAAAGAAAAAAGTTTATGTTTTTGTCATGGGGATTTTCACTATGCGAATATCTTATGGAAAGACAAGCAAATTTCAGGAATTTTAGATTGGGAATTGGCAGGAATTGGAATTAGAGAATTTGATATTGCATGGGCAATTATTGTAAGACCCTCACAAAAATTTTTAAAAGAGAAGGTAGAAACAAAAAAATTTATTCAAGGATATCAAAGTATTACTAAATGCAATGAGGACTACATAAAGTATTATGAAATCTTAATTTATGTTTGGTTCTATCAGTTAGGTGAAGAAGCTTACAAGGCGTTTGTTTTAAAGAAAATAAAACAATATTTAAATCAAGTATGTGAAGAATAAAAACTCTTGGGTATTCAATCCAAGAGTTTTTATTCTTTACAAGAAATGTATTTTTATGAATTATGGTCGTTGTCCCATTCCACCTTCTAATGTTAGGGTTTCACCAGACATATATTTAAAATCAGGAGAAGCAAGTTGTACACAGACTCTACCAATTTCCAACTCAGAATTACCATAGTGCCCCATTGGAGGCATATGGACATTTGCTTTAAAAGCTTCAGGATTATATTCTTTCCATTGTTCTAGTTGAGAAGTCCAAGCTAATGGGCAGACCACATTGACATTGATACCATCTTTTCCCCATTCTGTTGCTGCAACACGGCTCAATCCTCTAATACCTTCTTTTGCAGCAGCATATGCACTTTGTCCATAATTACCAAAAAGACCAGCACCTGATGCAAAGTTAATAACTGATCCTTTGGTTTTGCACAAATGAGGATAGCATGCTTTCATATAATAGAAAGCGGAATATAGTCCTGAGTATAATGCCAAATTGAACTGTTCTGTAGAATGTTCTGCTAAGGTGACTCCAGAAGCAGAAGCTTGGGCATTGTTGATGAGAACATCAATATGTCCAAAAGTCTCTATTGTTAAATCTACTACTTTTTTTACAATTTCCTCATTATCTGTAAAAGCATTGATATCTGCCACAATAGGTAGTACTTTAATGTTATATAGTCTTTCCAATTCTTCCTTTGCATCTAATAG
Source organism: Anaeroplasmataceae bacterium (assembly GCA_029051735.1). GTDB lineage: Bacteria > Bacillota_I > Bacilli_A > Acholeplasmatales > Anaeroplasmataceae > Pelethenecus. The sequence continues at coordinate 17,495 of JAIDKZ010000094.1, forward strand.
TTTTTGTTCATTTCTTCCAGTTAAAACTAAATTTGCACCTTCTTTAGCATATGCTATTGCAATGCCATATCCAATAGATCCAGCACTACCATCTTTTAATGGTTTTGCTTTACCTCCTCCAGTAATTATTGCAGTTTTTCCTTTTAAAAATCCCATAATTTTCTTTGCTCCTTTATTTGTATTTTTATAAATTATATTGTATGTTATAGTAAAAATTATGTCAATAAATCAATGGCGTTAAAGTCATTCCATTTGTTGACTTACATTTAAAACAATACTATAATAGAATTTGTAGAACTTATTAAATTTTAAGGAGTTAGAGTATGAATAAAATTAAAAAAAAGAAAGAATTAAATTCTACTGTAACAATGATGGATATAGAAGCCCCATTAATTGCTAAAAAAGCAGAGGCGGGACAGTTTATCATTTTAAGAGTGAATAGTGATGGAGAAAGAATTCCTCTTACTATTGCTGGTTATGATAGAAATGAAGGAACTGTCAAAATTATTTTTCAAATTGTTGGTGCAACAACAATGCGCTTAAATGCAAAAAATGAAGGAGATTATATTGAAGATTTTGTAGGTCCTTTGGGATGTCCTACAAAGACAGAAGGTAGAAGAAAAGTTTGTATTGTTGGAGGTGGGGTTGGATGTGCAATCGCACTACCACTTGCTCAAAAATTCCATGAATTAGGAGCAGAGGTTCATGCTATTATAGGATTTAGAAATAAAGATATGCTAATATTAGAAGAAGAATTCAAAGCATGTTCTAATCAACTTACAATAATGACAGATGATGGATCTTATGGAAGAAAGGGTGTGGTTACACTCCCTTTAAAAGAAGCATTAGAAAATCAAGAAAATTATGATGAAGTTATTACAATTGGGCCTCTAATCATGATGAAACATGTAGTTGCAACTACAAAACCATTTGGCATTCCTACAACAGTATCTATGAATCCAATTATGATTGATGGAACAGGAATGTGTGGAGGGTGTAGATTAACTTTAAATCAAGATGGAAAATCCATAACAAAATTTGCTTGTGTGGATGGTCCTGATTTTAATGGCTTTGAGGTTGATTTTGATGAGGCAATTTCTAGAGCAAGTATGTATAAGGAATTTGAACAACAAGAACGTGAGCATTGTTGTAATCTCTTTAAAGAAGTAGAAGGAGGCAGAAAATGAGTATAAACCCTAAAAAGCATGAAATGCCTACCCAAGATGCAAATATTCGAGCAACTAATTTTAAGGAGGTTGCTTTAGGTTATACACCAGAAATAGCTATTGCTGAGGCAGAACGATGTTTAAATTGTAAGAATATGCCTTGTGTAAATGGGTGTCCTGTAAACATTAACATTCCAAAATTCATTCAACTTATAAAACAACATAATTTTGAAGGTGCTTATCAAGCAATTGCAGAGGATTCTTCTTTGCCAGCAGTTTGTGGTAGAGTATGTCCACAAGAAACACAATGTGAAAGTAAATGTACATTAGGAATTCGTTTTGAGCCTGTTGGAATTGGACGCCTAGAACGATTTGTAGCAGATTGGCACAATGAACAAAATAAAGAAACTATGATGCCACCTAAAGCAAATGGACATAGAGTAGCTGTTGTTGGTTCTGGTCCTTCAGGACTTACTTGTGCAGGAGACTTAGCTAAAAAGGGCTATTCTGTAACCATATTTGAAGCTCTTCATACACCTGGTGGTGTATTGGTTTATGGTATTCCTGAATTTAGACTCCCTAAAAAAATTGTTGCACAAGAAGTTGAGGCTTTAAAAGATCTTGGTGTGAAAATAAAGACAAATGTGGTTATAGGGAAGACATTAACCATAGATGAATTATTTGAAGAAGGCTATGAAGCTATATTTATAGGTTCTGGAGCTGGACTTCCTAAGTTTATGAACATTAAAGGAGAGTCATTAAAAGGAGTACTATCAGCAAATGAATTTTTGACAAGAGTAAATTTGATGAAAGCATATCAAGCAGGTAGTGCTACTCCCATTCAAAATGCAAAGCATGTTGTAGTTGTAGGTGGTGGGAATGTAGCTATGGATGCTGCACGTTGTGCTAAACGTTTAGGAGCAGATGTTACCATTGTTTATAGAAGAACAGAAAAAGAACTTCCTGCAAGAAAAGAGGAAATAGAGCATGTTAAAGAAGAGGGAATTCAATTTAAATTTCTTACGAATCCTCTAGAATTGTATGGAGATGCTAATGGATTTGTTTGTAAAATGAATTGTCAAAGAATGGAGCTTTCTGCACCAGATGAATCTGGAAGAGCTCGTCCTATTCCTGTTGCAAATCGTGATTTTATTATTGAAACGGACTGTGTTATTATGTCACTTGGTACATCTCCTAATCCATTAATTAGAAATACAACATCTGGATTAGATGTTGAAAAATGGGGAGGAATCATAGTAAATGAACAAGGTCTGACTTCCCGAACTGGTGTATATGCAGGTGGAGATGCAGTCACAGGAGCTGCTACTGTTATTTTGGCTATGGGAGCAGGTAAAAATGCAGCAGCATCTATAGATGAATATTTAAGAAAAAAAGACTAAAATTTTATTATTTTAGTCTTTTTTTACCATATGGATGTTGCATGTAATACTTGAGTAGAAGTAATATTTTCATCAAGTTTATAAACTAGTTCATTCATACAAAATGGTAATTTTGAAATATGTTGAAATTGTATTAAAGAATAATTCATTTGTAATAAATCTATGTTATCTTTTACTTTTGTTTTAAATTTTTCATTTTTTATTTTATCAGTGTTGTTTAAAAATTCTTCTAATGTAGAATAATTAGAAATTAGGTTAGCCGCAGTTTTAGGACCTATTCCATAGATTCCTTTTATATTATCAGCACAATCCCCAATTAAAGATTTAAAAAGAGTATATTGTTTTGGCTGAATATTTAATTTATTTTTTATGAAAGCAGAATCAATGAAATAACTTGATTTTCCTCTGTATCGAAAAATTTTAACATGCTCATTGATTAAACTAAAAAAATCACTATCATAAGAAGAGATGACAATCTCAATATCATTATATTGATTTACATAGTTTGCAATTAAATCATCCGCTTCATAAATTTTTGTTTCTATATAAGGAATTTTAAGATAGTCTAATACTTTATAAATAAGAGGTAACTGAGCAAAAGGAGAATCTACATCTGAAACTAAAGAATAGTCTATCCGATTAGATTTATAATCAGAAGAAATATTTTTTCTTTGATTCTCATGTTCTCCATCAAATACTAATAAGATATGGGTTGGATGAATTTGACGAATCATTTTAAACAAAGCACCAATCAATCCTACAATGCCTTGAATTTGTTGCCCTTTTTGATTTATGATTCTTGAAGGCATTCCATAAAACATTTGAAATAAAAGATTGTGCCCATCAATTAAAAGAAACTTATGCATTTTAGTACCTATAAATGATATTATCAAAGTAAAGAAAACTAAAAAAATCTAAAAGTTGTTTTTCCCAAGCAGCCTCACAATGAACACCTGATTCACTAACAACCAAGCGTACTTGGTTTGAATATTTCTTTATGAAATGATATAATTCTAAACTAGTATTATAATATAATTTTTGATCATATGAACCATCAGATACTTCTTGTCTTCCTACATAAAGGAATAGTTTTATATTAGGTTTAATGTTGTTTTTTATAAATTGATTGAATTCTTCTTTACAAAGAAAAGAAGCAGTAGAAAATGCACCTATTCCTTGAAATACATCATATTTATATCCTAAATATATAGCAGTTAAAGCTGCAAGCGATGAGCCGTAAATAAATCTATTTTGACTTGTGTTAAATTTTTTTTCAATGTAAGGAATAATAACCTTCACCAAATCATCACAAAAGTTATGACAAATGGTGATATCTTGGTTTTTCCATTCTTCTGTAGCAGCATTTGTTATATGAAAAGGGGTATATTCATTAATTCTACCCATATCAGATTCTGCATTATAAATTGCTATTCCTATTATTTTACGATTAGTTATGGAAGCAGTATATCCTAAATATTTTGTTGCACGAATTGCCCTATGAAAAGCTGCGTGTGAGTCCTTAAAAGCATTTTGCCCATCTAAAAAATAAATTGTATCAAATAAAGTGGAATTGTCATAATACCTTGGTAATGATATTTCTATTTTGACTTCTCTTTTTGTTTTGGGTAAAAAAATTTTAACATATTCTATCATCGTCTTACATCTCCTTTCTTAATTATATATGATATGAAAAAAAATTGCACTTATTTTTTAAAAAGGTTTCAAATTTCTATCAATTTTGAATAGTTTTTGAAAAATAAATATGTTATAATTTAAAAAATGAGGAGTGAGTTATATGGTAGAGGCTGTAGTATATAGTTCTAAATGTGGTCATTCATATAAATATGCTTGTGCTTTAGCAGAGAAACTAGAAGTACCTTTATTAAAAATTTCTCATGCAAAAAAGAAATTAAAAAAGGGGACTAGCATACTTTATATTAGTTGGGTTAAAGAAGATATAATTGTAGGATATGATAAAATGTCAAAATTTCAAATAGATGTTTTGTGTGCGGTTGGAATTCTTCCTAAATGTGAAGATACTTATGCCCGACTTAGAGAAAAAAATGTTTTGTATTCAAAGTTTTTTTATCTAAGAGGTGGAATTGATAGAACTAAACTTGGATTAAGACATAGAATTGCATTAAAGTCAATTGAAAATAATTTATCCTTTAAACTTCTAGATAGTGGTTTATCAAAGGCTGAAGCAAGTGCATTAGATGCAATTTTGCATGATTTGAATTATACAAATTTGGATGATTTAAATGAAATTTTTACATATTTAAAAGTAAATGAAGAACAAGAGAATTTAGTTTCTTAGAAGGGGTGATAAGATGTTGATGTTGTTGTGGACAAAAATTAAAGAGGCTTTGATTTCTGTTTTGCCAGTTACATTAATTGTAATTGTTTTACATTTTACACCACTAATCAATTTGACCAATTATGAGTTGCTTGTATTTATTGTAGCTGCAGTTTTATTGATTTTAGGAATAGGGCTTTTCAATTTAGGTGCGGATTTAGCTATGCAGCCTATGGGAGAAAAAGTTGGTTCTTCTTTAATGAAAAGTAAAAAGATAAAAATCATTGTGATTGTTTGCTTTATTATGGGAGTTTTAATTACTATAGCAGAACCTGATTTGTCAGTTTTAGCTTCTCAGGTTAGTGATGTAATTCATTCTTGGCTCTTGATGATGTTTGTTGGTGTTGGTGTAGGATTGTTTTTGGTTTTAGCTATTTTAAAAATTATTTTTAAAAAAGATTTATCTATGTTGTTGATGTTTTTTTATATGATGATGTTTGCTTTAACTGGATTAGTAATATTAAGCGGCAATGGAAGATTTTTAAGTTTGGCTTTTGATTCTGGTGGTGTAACTACTGGGCCAATTACAGTTCCATTTATTATGGCACTTGGTGTTGGTATAGCAGCAACTATAGGTGGTAGAAATTCAAAAGAGAATAGCTTTGGTTTAATTGCATTATGTTCTATTGGACCTATATTAGCAGTTCTTATTCTTGGTATTACTATTAAAGGAGATATTCCATTTGAGGATCCACAATATGAAGTAAATGCGGATTTTTGGGGGAAATTCTTTCAAACTATGGGTTCAGTTTCAAAGGAAGTCATCATTGCTTTAATGCTGATTGTTGTTTTCTTTATGATTATTGAATTAATTTTTATCAAATTGCCAAGGAAGAAATTAATACAAATTGGTATTGGTATTTTATATACCTTTGTTGGATTGGTTATATTTTTAACTGCTGTAACTATTGGATTTTTACCAATTGGATATAAAATGGGAATAGAAATAGCTTCTCATCATCCAGCTTATATGATTGCTTTTGGATTTATTTTAGGATTTGTTGTTGTTATGGCAGAACCAGCAGTTCATGTTTTAAATAAGCAGGTTGAAGAAATTACGAATGGTGGTGTTACAAAGCGCTCTATGCTTTTAGCATTAGCTATTGGAGTAGGTATTTCTATATGTTTATCTATGATTCGTATTGTATTTGATTTTTCAATTTTATTTTATATTATTCCTGGTTATTTTATATCTTTAGGTCTTTCATTCTTTGTTCCTAGAATGTATACTGCAATTGCGTTTGATTCTGGTGGTGTGGCATCTGGACCATTAACATCTAGTTTTATTTTGCCATTTGCCATTGGAGCTTGTATATCTATTTATGGTAGTGCAGATAAGGTTTTAAATGATGCTTTTGGTATAGTTGCTATGGTTGCAATGACTCCTTTAATAACGATTCAACTTCTTGGTTTTAAGGCTGTGTTTGTAAAGCGTGTGAAAGAGAAAACTAGACTTAAAAAGATTATTGATGCTGATGATGAACAAATTATTCATTTTATGTAGGTGATTGTATGACAGAAGAAAAAAATGGAAAAAAGAAAGAACGAAAAATTACACTTCGTTCTTCAAAGGAAAAAGAATCCTCTGGGCTTACTGCTCCTAAAAAATTAAAGATTTTAATTACCATTGTTGATCGCTCTAAAGTTGATTTTTATATGGATGTGTTAGAGGGGTACGAAGTAAATATGCAAGCTACTATATTTGGAAAAGGAACTGCTCCATCTGAAATGATGCAGTATTTAGGTCTTAGTCATATGGGTAAAGCAGTTATATTTAGTATTGTTCAAGAAGAAAAAATCAAAGAAATTTTCGCTGCATATGAGGATAAATATTTCAAAACAAAAAATGGAAAAGGTATTGCGTTTACGATTCCAATTTCCAGTGTTATTGGGGTTTTAATTTATCAGTTTTTGAGTAATAATACGGAAGGAAGAAGGATGGCTTAGTATGACGAATCAATTTGAATTAATATTTTGTATTGTAAATTTAGGATTCTCAGATAGTGTTATGTCTGCCGCAAGAGAGTTGGATTCTCGTATTGGTGGAACTGTTTTAAGTGCTAGAGGAACAGCTAGAGAAGAAGCAGAAAAAATGTTTAATATTACAATTGAGCCTGAAAAAGAAATTGTAATGATGTTAGTTTCTAAAGAACTCAAAGATAGCATTTTACATGCTGTATATAAGAGTGTAGGCTTAAATACTCCAGGACAGGGAATTGCTTTTAGTTTGCCTGTAGATGAAGTTGTTGGGTTATCTAATCCAACGCTAATTCAAAAGGATGATAAAAAAGAAGAATAATGAATGGAATCTTATAGAGATTATGATACTTTATAAGATTCTTTTTTACATGAAAGATATTGACAAAGCATATAGATATAATAGGTGATTTTTTTGAAAAAAACTTCTATTATTTTATTAGTTATAGTTTTTTTACTTAGTGTTTTTATAGGAATTGCAATGGCTGAGCCTAACTCCTCATGCACCATTATTTTAGATCCAGGACATGGTGGTGTAGATGGTGGCGCAAGTATTGGAGAAATAAAAGAATCAAATTTAACTTTAGCAATTTCTATAAAGATTAAAGAGGTTTTTGAAAAAAATGGAATTACTGTTCTCTTAACGAGAGAAACAGAAGATGATTTGAGTCCAAACGGATTTGTAAAGCGTGAAGACATGTTAAAAAGAGTCAATATGATTAATTCTTCTAATGCCAGTTTAGCACTTTCTATTCATTTAAATAAATTTAATATAGAGCGTTATAGAGGAGCACAGGTTTTTTATAGTGTTACAAATTCTTTAAATTCTTTACTTGCTGAAACTATACAAAAAAGTTTAATACAATATTTAAAGAATACAGATAGAAAAATTGTCAAGCGGGACAATGTTTTTTTACTGAATAAGGTTACGATTCCTTGTTGTATTGTGGAATGTGGTTTTATGTCTAATAAAGAAGAACTTGCTATGTTACAAACAGAAGAATATCAGTATAAACTTGCTTATGCTTTATTATATGGAGTGGAAGATTTTTTAAAATTATATTAAATCATGAAAATGATTTTTAAAATAGGAAGTGAGGTCAATTATGGAATCCAAACTTTTAAACACAGATTTAATATATCAAGTTTTAAGTGTTGTTAATGAAATTCCATATGGCAAAGTCGCATCTTATGGGCAAATTGCAAAGTTGGTTGGTCATCCTAAACATGCAAGATTAATAGGAAATATTTTAAGTCATGCAGATTATTATGGAGACTATCCTTGTCACAGAGTGGTGAATCATGTGGGAAGAATAGTGCCTACATGGTTAAAACAAAAAGAGTATTTACTTGCAGAAGGTATTGCATTTAAAAATGAGTTTTGTGTGGATATGAAAAAATATCAATGGAATTTATGAATAAAAAACAATCCCATTAAAGAATGGGATTGTTTTTTATTCACTTTGTTTCTTTGTGTTTTGATATAAGTTAACAATTTCACTTAATATGTCTATATGGGAGAAGTCCTTATGATAAACAATATTTAATTCTCTAATCATACTTAAATTTTCTATAGATACTGTTTTAAAATGATTCTTTTCAATATCTCTAAGACAAGTGCTTTTGGCTAGAATAGATACACCATAATTATGTCTTACTAGATCTTTTATCATTGCAATATTATCTATTTGCATCATAACCTCAAAATGGTCTATAGTTTCTCCATAACTTTTTAATTGATTTTCAAAAAGTTCTGTAGTTCCAGAAGATTCTGATCGAAGAATTAATTTTTCTTTCTTTAAATCTTCTAAAGATATAATTTTCTTTTTTGATAAAGGGTTATTATTTGCAACAGCAAGTACTAATGAATCTGTATCTAATAAAATATATTTTAAATCTTCATCTACAATTTTTCCATCAACAAAGGTAACATCAATTTCAAAATTTTTCAATTTTATATAAAGATTTTTTATAGTATCAGAAATTATTGTTATATGTAAATTATCTTTTTCTAAAGAATATTTTGCAAGCACTCTACTA
>JAIDKZ010000095.1 GCA_029051735.1 Anaeroplasmataceae bacterium
TCCTTATCATTATAATTATCTAGTTTAGAATCAATGACAGGATGAAGTTGAACTTCAAGATTTGTAGATATTTCTGATAATTTTTTTAATTGTGTTTGATACTCTTCATCTGTTATACTTTTAGTAATTTTTTTATCTAATAATATTTCATATTCTATTTCTAAAGATTTTTTATCTATGATGCCTTGTTTTAATGTGATATGGTTTGACTGAAATTCTTTTTCTTCTCTGTTCTTTAAAAATTTTTCTTTTCTAATATTTAAAATAACTTCTTTGGCATCATTAAATAGAATTTCATGTAAAAGTTTTGCTGAAATTTTATTCTTACAAATAGGACAAGTGTATGTGGATATATCCTTTTTTCCATTTGCATTACTATAAAATTGCAATGCAAATCTACATAGTTTATTACATAAAGAACAATATACTTTTGATACAAGCCTTTTATAACTTGTTTTTTTTATTTTTTTCGCATAATCATTCCTCTTTTTTTTAGCAGCTTCATATACTTCTTTTGAAATAATTGCCTCCTGTGTATTTTCTATCCGATAAGGAGAAACACGTTTCATTTTTTTGCTTCTTTCTCTACTATAAGGACGATTTATAGAAATACCTGTATACTCTTCATCAGATAATATTTTTTTAATTGTTGCAACGCTCCAGTGATATGGATTGTATCCAGCTTTGGTAACAATATGTTCCATAGCACTGCTTTTTCCAAGACGCAAATACCGATAGTATCCTGGATTAATTATTTTTTCTTTTGTCAATTGTTTGGCAATTTGAGTTGTAGACATACCTCCATTAAATTCCATATATATCCTTTGAACAATCTTTGCAGCTTCCATATCTATAATCAGTTGCTTGTTCTCATCCTTCCTATATCCATACTGACCCAAAAGTGACATATTGCCACTTTGGCATCTTCTTTTTATTTGTTGTCTTGATTTTTTCTCACAATCTTTTAAATATAGATGATTTAAATAATTTCTTAGTTCAATAAAATTATGGTTCCCATTTAAAGAATCATAATTATCATTTATAGAAATAAATCTAACTTGTTTATTAGGAAAAATCTCTTCTATATATTTTCCAACTGTCAAATAATTTCTTCCAAGTCTTGATAGATCTTTCACTATTACACAATTAATTTGCTTTGAATCAATATCTTTTAAGAGTTGAATAAAATCTGGTCTGTCAAAATTTCTACCACTAAATCCATCATCTATATATATTTTTTCAAAGTTTAAATTTTTTTCAAAAAGATAGTTTTTAATATATTCTATTTGATTCTCAATTGAGGTTCTTAGATTTTTCCCCATATCTTCTTGAGATAATCTTACATAAATTCCTATTCTTTCTATCATAAGGATTCCTTAATAAAAGTATTTATATTTATGTAATCTATCTGTATTTGTTTAATATAATTTCTTGTCACTTTTTCTTCTGAAAAATATTTTTTTTCAACATATGGGTATATTTTTAAAATAAATTTCCCACAATGATTTTTTTCTAATAAAGATTGACCATCATACTTTTTAAAAATATCAAGAATTTTTTTATAATAATTAGATGAGTCTATTTTACAATTCATAGTTTCTGATTGAACTCTTCTTTTTAAATTTTGAATCTGATCATCTATATTTTCTTTTTCTAAACTATATTTATTTAATAACGAATGATATGTACTAATAGGAATTGTCCCATCTGCTCTTCCTGAAATTAAGCATTCGATTTTTTGGTCCATTGATTTAGAGTCTTGTTCTAAAGACTTCAATTTTGCTAAATTTATTTTGTGAATCGTATGATCTAAAGCATTCATTTCAAAGTCCTTATTTTCTATTAATGTCAAAAACTTTCCTTGATTTTTTAATATTATATCCCTTATAACATTGAGTTCTTGTATAATGATCTCATTTATGCTAGATTGCTTTATTGCCCTTTGATGGCATCCACTTTTTCTACAGATATAAGCCATATACTCCTGTTTTTTTATTGTACCATCTCTATTTTTTATAATCTTTTTACAAAATGACATTCTTTTCTTGCAAAAAGGACAAAACAATAATCCTCGTAAGAAATCATTTTTTAAAGGCTGTTTTAAAGATTTATTTCTTTGAAAGATTTGGTTTGCTTTAGTATAAGTCTCTAAAGAAATAATTGCAGGCGATGTTCCAACAATTAGCATAGATTCAGGAGTTTTTGTTTTAATCTTACTTTTATAAGATTTTTTCTCTTTTTTGTTTAGAATAACTTTTCCAGTGTATTCTTCATTTTTAATAATATTCCTTACAAATTCTGGATTCCATTTATACTTATATGTCTCTAATCTATCTGAAAAATAATTTTTAAACCAATTATATTTTTTATAAAATGAATATCGAGGAGTATAGATTTTATGTTCACTAAGATATCTGCTGATTTCTAAACAACTTTTGCCATTAATATATAGATCAAAAATTAATCTCACAACATTAGCTTCTTCTTCAGATATTACTCTTTTTGTTATCCCATTTATATATTTATAGCCATATAATGGAAACCCAGAAACCATTTCTCCATTTTCTCTTTTTACTAAAAATGTTGATTTAATTTTTTTAGATATATCCTTTGCATACCACTCATTTATAATATTTTTAAAAGGGGCAAAATCATCTTCCACACTACTTTCAGTATCAAATGAATCATTTATTGCTATATATCTCACTTTTTTTTGAGGGAAATATTCTTCTATATAATAGCCAGTTTGAAGATAGTTTCGTCCTAATCTAGACAAGTCTTTGGTTAAAATACATGTGATTTTTTTAATTTCAATGTCTTGAATCTTTCTTTTAAATTATGGTGGTTCA
>JAIDKZ010000096.1 GCA_029051735.1 Anaeroplasmataceae bacterium
AATTAAAAGAAATAAGGAGATGTTATAAAGTGTTAAATTTTATTTCTGTTGCCATTTCTATTTTTATATCTAATTTTATTATTATAACAATAATAAGACATTTGCCAATTAGAAAAAATCAGTTATGGCAATTAATCATCATAACTATCTACAATGTGGGGGGACTCATATTTGAATTCGTTGGGATTTTATCTTATGAGATGAACATAATCAATATATTATATGTTTTGGGTAATGTAATTGGTGTGGGAATTGGGTATACTGCAACATTAATGATAATTTTAGATCGAAAACTAATCTTTAAATCTAGAAGATTGAAACAATTTGAAAGAGATTTAAAAAATAATGGAGAAAAGTCAATTTCTAGAAATATAATCTCTATTGTTTGTTTAAGCATTTTCATTATATTAACAGTATATGGAATCATTTCAGTCCTTCATTATGATTCTTCCTTACTGATTACTATTATTGGAGTATTTATAGGTGCAATCATAAGTTTAGCACTTGCAATTTATTTCTTTATAAGTGGCATGCCACAGCATACCAAAATTAAAGCTTCTAATCTTTTATTTATGATTTCCTTACCAGATGATATTTTATTATATCATGCAAATTTAACAAAAGAATATACATTAGAAGTTGCCTTAGCTTCTTTACAAGATTTATTTTACATTGATGAATATGGTCTGATTATCACTCCATCAGAGCGTTTTATAGTGAAAGGAATCCACTTAGAAACATTTAATCAAGAAATGAATGAAAAGATTGAACTTAAACGATTTTATGATTCAAAATTTGATGAGGCAATAAAAAATTTTCAAAAATATAATCGCAAAAAAATCATACTAGATGAAAATAATAAAATCATAAAAATAAGTGTTATAAAATAACAAAAAAAAGATGCTTTTAGACTAAGCATCTTTTTTATTAAAGATTAAATTTCTTTTTGCTTTCTCCTTTAAAAGTAACCTCTAACTCATTTACTGCAGATCTCAAAGTTCTTAAAATTTTATCTACATCTTGTGTAGTAAACTCGTAAGCACTTGTATTTGATAGATTGCCTATCAAAGCAATTTGTTTTAATGCATTGTTCATACGACTTTCTGCAAGTCTTGTAAATTTCTCTCGTTTTGTTTCTTCCATTACCTTAACCATCCTTTTTCTTTAATTTTACAAATATATTCAAAATATGTCAATAAATGGAAGAAATTATTTTAAATAATCTACTATATTATAATAGTTTCATTAAAAATTGTGAAAAGTTTTTGAAACTACTTTTTTTATTTTAGATCCTAAATTTTCTCCTATAGCAACGCCACATACTGTTACTGTTCCAGATACAGAGGAAGCAGAAACTTGATTTAAATCAATATCTGATTTGATTGTCACATCTCCACTTACACAACTTATAGAATAAAGTGCAGAATTGCTGTTTTCTATATGAATATCGCCAGATACTGTTGCTAAACGAACCGTATCACAACAAAGTTCTTTTATAAATAAGTCTCCGCTTATTGTTTTTGCCTTAAAATCAACAGATATTAAATTATGTATTTTAATATCTCCAGTTGTATTATTTATCCCCATCTTTGTACTGCATTCTATACCTTCAAAGTCAATATCTCCATTCACATTTGCTACATCAAACTGTTCACATTTTATAAAACATACTTTAACGTCACAATTAACATTTTGAATAGTGAAAGAATCAAAACTCACATCTGGCCCTATATACATAGTTCCTTCATATTTTGCTCGTTTGGTGAGAAAAGGTACATTCTTATGTTTTAATTGGATATGTTTATTCTGAATTTTTAATTCTAGGTATTTTAAGGCCTCATCATCAATCTCAAAATCAACTCCTTTGGTTTCTTTCTTTTCAATTCTAAAATCTGAAAAAATAGTGAAATCTAAATTGGCTACATAGTTTGATTTATCTTCATTCTCATTCAAATCAGTTTTAATATAATCATTTGCAATTTCTTCAATCGGTTTAAAGGAACTAATAATCTCCTCATCAGTCATGCCTGCCTCACTACCCAAATCAAATCTGCTGCGGTATAAATCTACTATAGTATCTACATTTTTAACATTTTCCTGTTCTAAAGCTTCTTTAAGTTTAGTTAAATATTCTTCTTTCATATCTTATAACTCCTTTAACATTTTTTCTGCAACTTCAAAAGTAATTTCTTTTCGTTTTAATGCAGCCAATATTTCTTCTCTTGACATCTTTTCTTCTATAGCAATATTTAAAGAAGAAAACCCTAAAGAACGTATCAACTCATCTAAATTCTTTTTTACAGTTGGATAACTAATATTCAATTCTTTTTCTACACCTTTAATATTTCCTGCGTTTTTAATAAATATTAATGCAAATTCTTGAAGTTCACTTGATAAATAATCAAATTTAGATAATTTGAATTCTCCTTTTAATGTTGTCCCACATTCTTTACAGGATAATTCTGTAACTGATAGTCTTTGATCACAGACTGGACATAATCCTAAAAGTTTCTTTTTCATAAAATCAGCTCCTTATACAT
>JAIDKZ010000097.1 GCA_029051735.1 Anaeroplasmataceae bacterium
AAGTAATATTGCAATCATACGTAATGTTGTTTCTGCTATCATTGTTGATAATAATCCTACAATTACTTTTATTAATGAATTAAAAACTGTAATCAGTGAAGCAATTACAAATGCAATTGTTCATGGATATGATAATAAAGAAAATGAATATATAACCTTAAATGTTCAAGTAGATGATGAAAAAGTGTCTATTGAAATAGAAGATTATGGTAAGGGGATTGAAGATATAGAACAAGCAAGAGAACCATTATTCTCAACAAAAAAAGATGAAGAGCGAAGCGGATTAGGATTCACTATTATGGAGATGTTTTGTGATGAGTTTGATGTTGAAAGTAAAGTAAATGAAGGAACACGCTTAAAACTTGAAAAAAAATGGTAATAAAATAATATAATTTTAGAAATAATATATCTAGGTGATATATTATGGAAAAATCAAGAAAATACTATCAAGAATTAACAACTACAAACAAAGATTATCTTTTGTTACTAAAAAATTTTTTATCTGCCTTTTTCTTTGGAGGCGTTGTCTCTATTTTTGGACAAGGATTATATGATTTATATTTTTACATCTTTCATGCAAGTAAAGAAAATGCAGCAATTTTTATGACAATATCAATGGTTTTATTATCTGGAATCTTAACTGGAATTGGAATATATGACAATTTAGGACAAATTGCAAAATGTGGATTAGCCATTCCAATAACAGGATTTGCCAATGCAGCAGTTTGTTCAGCTATGGAATATCATAAGGAAGGAATTGTTTTGGGAATTGGTGCAAATGCATTAAAACTAGCAGGATCAGTAATTGTTTTAGGAACAGTATCTGCAATTATTGTAGCTTCTATACGTTATCTTTTTGAGGTGATCTTATGACCTTCAAATTAAAAAATGTTTACTTGACATCCTCTTGTATAGTTGCAGGAAAATTAGAAGGAGAAGGCCCATTAAAAGAATATTTTGATTCTATAGATGAATGCAAGGATTCTTCTTTTGAAAATAGTGAAATTGATATACTATCAAAAGCAATTGATATGTTATTAGAAAAAGAAAATCTAAAAATTGATGATATTTCTTTAGCAGTTGGTGGTGAACTTTCAAATCAGCTTACAACATCAAGCTATACGTTCCGTTGTTTACCTGTAGGATTCATCGGAATATATGCTGCATGCTCTACCATTACTCTTGGACTTGGTTTAGCATCCTTGCTGCTTAAAACAGAAGAAATAGAAAATATTTTAGTATTTACTTCAAGTCATAACCAATCTGCTGAACGGCAATTCAGAAATCCAGTAGAATATGGTGGAAATAAAGAAGATACACAAACCTTCACTTCAACAGTAGGGGCAAGTGCACTTCTATCAAAGAAAGAAAGTCAACTTCAATTTACATACTTTACCCTTGGAAAAGTAGTAGATATTGGTTTCACTGACGCCTGTGATTTTGGTAGAGCAATGGCTCCTGCGGCATTAGAAACACTTTTTGAGCATTTCAGAAGTACAAATACTTCACCAGAAGACTATGATTTAGTCCTCACAGGTGATTTATCTACATATGGATACGAAATTGTAAAAGATGCTTTAGAAAAAGAATATGGGTATGCTACAAACTATAATGACTGTGGTTTATTGCTATATGATGTAAAAAAACAAAATGTTTTAGCAGGTGGCAGTGGTCCTGGAACATCTGCAGCTGTATTATTATCCTACGTAAAGAAAAAAATGCTAGAGGGTTGTTACAATAAAGTCTTGTTATGTGCCACTGGTGCTTTAATGAATCCAACGATGATTAATCAAAAGAATAGCTTGCCTTGTATTGCACATGCAATTGTATTGGAGGTGGCAAAGTGATTTATCTATATGCTTTTCTAATTGGTGGTGCACTCTGTGGTTTAGCGGAATTAATTAAAGATTTCTTTAAATTAACTGTTGGACATATGACTGTTTTATTTGTATGCTTAGGAACTCTTTTAGATTTTGGAGGATTCTATGATCGACTTGTAGAAATTGCAGGTGCTGGTGCGCTCCTTCCCATTACAAATTTTGGTCATTTACTTGTAAAAGCTAGCCTTGAAAAAGCTCATGAAATTGGGTATTTAGGAATTTTCACAGGCATTTATGGCGCTACGAGTGCTGGAATTTCAGTTGCAATACTTGTAGCTGTAGTTTTTGCTCTTATCTTTAGACCTAAAAAATAATTTACGACTGAAAGAACAGTCGTTTTTTTTCTAGACATGTGATATAATAAAGATATATTTTTTTAAGGAAGTGTCAATATGGAACAGCAAAATCAATTTAAACCGCTTAAACAATATGGAAATATTATTTCGTTAGTTCTTTATTTCTTTACAATGTTTCTTGGTGGTGGAATACTTTTATTAGTTGTCATGCAAATTTATTGTGCAACAGATTCTACAATACCAAGGGATGAAGTTTTAAATATTCTTAATGGTCAAACAGGAGATCATACTCAAATTGCCATTCATGCTGCAGCAATGATTAATTCAATAGGAAACTTTTTAACTTATTTCTTTTTATTAATTATAATTTTGGTTTGTATGTATCATGTGCTCATAGAAGATGCAAATAAAATTAGACAAAATTATAAAAAATATCTAATAGTGATA
>JAIDKZ010000098.1 GCA_029051735.1 Anaeroplasmataceae bacterium
TTCTTTAGCTATTTTACTTACAATTCCCATATCACATAAACCATTAAAATTAATTTTAAAATGCTTCATAACATTTGGAATTTTCTTATCCTCTAACTTAGAAATCTCTTCTCTTATTTCTTCTTCAGTCATCTGTTTTGGTAAAAATTTTTCTAATATATTTTTTTGATATATAATTTCCTCCATCTTTTCTAAACGATTTGCTTTTTTATATCCCTCTAGTTCTTCTTCTAATTCTTTCATGGTCTTTTGAATAATGCGTAAGCAATCTCCATCTTCTAAAGAGTTTGCTCCTGTTCCTTTAGCAATACCTTCTAATTTAAATTTACCATAAACAACAGACAAAATTGCTCTTGCTTGCTTATCATGATCTTTTAAAGCTTGAATATTTGCATTTGCAATATCGTTAAATAACATATATGTTCCTCTTTTCTTTTTTATTCATATTCTTTTGGCCCTGTATAAGGATCAAAGAGTCCTTCAAACAAAACCTCTTCTATAATCTGTGCGCAATCCATAACACAGCCTCTACAACTCCTTATGCGGTCTGTAATTCCATCTGTTCCTCTTAATACTTTACATATTGAAGTGGTATTCATTTCTTCAAACCGATCAATCATCTTATGTCCCAAATCAAAAGTTTTTAATTTAGATGCTGGCTTTTCCATATTTGCATCACTATTTTTCAGTCCAGCGGCTAGAACCATTGCACAAACTGATCCACAGGTTCTATACTCCTTAGAGATTCCTAATCCAAACCCTTCAGAAACTCGAAAGGCTGTAACCTCATCAATATTTAATAAATCTGCATAGGTGCAAATCACTGCCTGACAACAATTATAGCCATTCTTATGTCGCTTTGCCGCTTCTATTACTCTGCTTTCCATATAAAATTCATCCTTTCTTTTATATTTTAACATATTTTATAAAATTTGAAATGTTTTTCAAAAAGAAAAAGGAGTATAAACTCCTTAAATTTGCTTTTGACGCTTTGTCATTTGGAATAAACGGAAAGCCTGATAGGAAACACCCAAAACAGAAAATAGAATTGTTAAAACTAAATCTAAAATAAATAATCTACTAAATTCAGCATCTTTCATGCAAACCTTAAATGCATCAATTGCACTCATAGATACTCCAGCCTCATCTGCTCCCATTCCAGCAGCAACGATATAAACTACAACTACAGATAACATCATAAATACAAGAGTTGTTGCCATTACAATTAATATCATTCCTTTATTTTTCTTTCCACCAAACTTAATATAAAGGAAGCTTCCTAATACTGCAGCAACTGCAGCAGAAATGGAAGAAATTAATCCTACAAAATATAGTATAAATGCAATGACAGCACCAACAACACCACCAACGCATGCACCTAAAAATCCACGTAAATAATTATTTGGAGCATTTTCAAATTCTTCATTTTCTGATGCAATAACTTGATTAATTTGATTTGCACAAGATTCATCTATAGTTATTGTATATCCATCTACAAAACATTTTTTAGCATTATCTAAAACTTCTCCACAAACAGGACAATGCATGTAATTCAAGGCACCATTTTCAGTTAAAATATGAAGGACAGTTTTTAAAACCTCATCTAATCGAGCAATCAATTTACCTATAGTCATATCATTTAATCCTATATTTAAACCATAACTTGTAAAGTTAAATTTCATTTTCTTAATTGTAGCTGCATTTAATGCTTTTTCTATATTTCTTTTTTGTTCATCTGTTGTATAGCAAGAAATATGGAAAGACAAAGGAACCGCTGTATTATCAAAATAAATAGCTGTAAATGTTGCATTTACTTCATAATCTTCCATTTTACCATAAGCATGGTTTTTCTTAACCTCAAAATTATGTTCTGTAAAAAAACTTTCTACTTTTTTATTCATTTTACTATACCTCTCATTCTTTCTTATTTTAACATTTTTTTCTTGGCATTTCAACATTTTTAGCTAAAGAAAAAAGGAGCTAGCTCCTTTAATAAAAATTATATCGCTTTAACAATAAGTTTAATTGCTGTTTTTTCTTCTCCTTCAATTAAAATATCAGAAAAAGCTGGAATAACAATTAAGTCCTTTCCTGTTGGAGCAACGTATCCTCTTGCTATTGCAATAGATTTTATTGCTTGATTAATTGCTCCTGCACCAATCGCTTGCATTTGGACTAAATTTCTAGTTTTAAAAGCATTCGCAAGTGCTCCAGCAACGCTGCTTGGCTTCGATTTTGTAGATACCTTTAATATTTCCATAAAATTACTCCTTTCTATTTAAGCATATGAAAGATGTTATAAAATAATACGCAAGCATTCCATTAAATTGTTTTTTTAAAATCTTCTATCTTATTCTTAGCTCCTAAATCCAATATTACACCATTTAAAATAAAATTGGTATCTGTTGATATATGCAATGGATCACCAATTCCCGTTTTAAAACGATGAAGAACGCTAGAAATATCATCCCCCAAAATAGAATGCTTAGGTCCACACATTCCCATATCTGTAATATAACAAGTATTATCATAGACTTCAGCATCATCTGTTTTCACATGTGTATGACTTCCTACAATTGCATCTACTTTGCCAGCAAATTCATAAAAGAAAGCTCTTTTTTCACTTGTAGCTTCTCCATGAAAATCCACAATAATTTTATCTGCTTGAATGGTAGATAATAATCTTTCCATCGTTTTAAAAGGACAATCCACCAAAGCATTAGTAAAAACCCGTCCCATTAGATTGATTAAAGCTATAGTTTCTGTATTATACTTTATATATAATACCTCTTTTCCATACTCTGTAGTTAGGTTTGCAGGTCTTGCTATTGTCGCATCATTGATATACTCTTTAATTTCTGATTTGGAAAATGTATGATTCCCCATTGACATACCAGAAATTCCTAAAGTTTTCAATTCTTTATAATGTTTTATAGATAATCCTTTTCCCTTTGTCACATTTTCTGCATTACAAAAGACAAGTTGAACTTTATACTCTTTTTTTATTGATTCAATATTTTTTTTTAGAATCTCTATTGTAGTCTCTCCTAC
>JAIDKZ010000099.1 GCA_029051735.1 Anaeroplasmataceae bacterium
GTTTACGAATCATGTTATAAATATATGCAAAAAAAATTAAAACTGAAATTGCTGTTAAACACCTCGATACTGGATATAAAAGATAAAGTGAAGAAATTGTTTTAAAGTGAGCAAAAATAGTATATACCCAGATGATTCTAAAAACACATGAACCCAAAATCAACAATAGCATAGGAACAATAGTTTTTCCAAGTCCTCTTAAGGCAGCTATTGTACAATCCATAAAAGATGAAATAAAATATGAGCACCCCATAACAAATAGTCTACTCATTCCCGCTTGCACTACTTCTTTATCATCTGTAAATAAAGATAAAAAATTTTTTCCTAAAAGAACAAAACCCAATCCCAATATAAGTCCTATCAAACTTGAATATAATAAACCTATGAAATAACATTTTAAAATATTTTTATGTTTTCCAGCACCATAATTTTGTGCAATGAAACTTGCAGCAGCCATGTAAAAAGAAGCCATGACATCATATACAAGTGTATCTGCATTTGCGGCAGCAGCATTTCCCTCAACCACAATAGTATCAAAACTATTTACCCCAGATTGAATAAATAAATTAGCCATAGAGAAAATAGCATTTTGAATACCAGCTGGAAGACCTAAAGAAAGAATTGCTTTAGTCTCTGCCCAATGAATCTTTAGATTTTTTATGTTCAACTGATAAGGACGTTTTGTACGAAATAAAGTAATAAGAATTAGCATTGCAGAAATATACTGTGAAATTATACTTGCCAAAGCCACTCCCACAACAGATAATCGCAAAACAATAACAAACAACAAATTTAAAGCAATATTAATAACACCTGCTGATGCTAAAAAAATTAAAGGACGTTTTGTATCTCCATCTGCACTCAATATACCATTACCATAATTATATATTGCCAAAGCAGGAAGACCTAAAAAGATTAGATAAACGTATAAAACTGCATCCTCTAATAACTCAGGTTTTGTATTTAATAAAATGAGCATAGGTCGTACAATTCCACTTCCTATACCAAGTAATAGAAAACCTATAATTATGCTTACCCATAAACCAGTATGGGCGATTCTTGCCACACGACGTTCATCCTTTGCCCCTAAATATCTTGCAATAAGAGCATTAATTCCGCTTCCAATTCCAATAAGAAATCCTGTAAATAATATTACATAGGTTGTAGTAGACCCAACAGAACCTAGGGCTTCTTTAGAACCAAATCTACCTACAACAGCAAGATCAGACATATTAAATAGAACCTGTAATAAATTTGAAAACATTAAAGGTAAACTGAATAACATGATTTTCTTAAACGGTGACCCAATAGTTAAATCCTCTTGTTTCTTTGTCACGATATACCACCTCGTTAACACAAATGCTATTATATCACTCAGAATAGACAAGGTCAAATTTATAAACTCTTTTAATTTTTTTAAGAAAACAAAAACTATTAAATAAGAAAAAAATTGAAAATTTAAACATTTATGATATAATATTAAATAGTGAGTAGCACTAAATATGTGCGTAAGTCCAGCTTGGACTTACGCATTTTTTTATTTATTAAAAAGGAGAAATCTATGGGAAATACAAATCAAAATAAAATGGGCACAATATCCATGCAAAAATTAATATGGAATATGGGAATACCAATGATTGTTTCTATGATTTTACAATCTGTATATAACATTATAGATACAGCATTTATTATAAATATGGGAAAAGATGGTATTTCTGGAAATTTAGCTTTAACCTATGCCTTCCCTATTCAATTGCTTATTATTGCAATAGGCGTGGGTACAGGAGTTGGAATTAATGCATTACTTAGTAAAAAATTAGGTGAAAAAGATGCAGAAGGCGTACAAAAAACGATTGGAAATGGTATCTTTTTAATCTTTTGTATTTATCTATTATTTTTAGTATTTGGTCTATTAGGGTCCAATTGGTTCATATCAATGCAAGCAGCAGAAAATAAAGATGCAAAGGAAATGGGGATAAAATATCTTAAGATATGTTGTTGTTTTTCTTTTGGAACAATTGGCTTTACAGTCTATGAACGATTCTTACAAAGTACTGGAAAAACTTTATACTCTACAATATCTCAAATTGCTGGAGCAGTAACAAATATCATTCTGGATTATATATTCATATATCCATTACATATGGGAATTGCAGGCGCAGCATGGGCAACTATCATTGGACAAATGATATCTTTATTTTGTGCAATGCTTTTTCATTATATTATAAACAAAGAAATTAAAAATAGTTTAAAAGCATTAATTCCAAATGCTACTGTCATTAAAGATATTTATAAAATCGGATTTTCTGCTGCATTGATGCAAGGTCTATTATCTGTAATGATGCTTGGTATGACCAAAATATTTGGCACAATAGAAAATAATAAGACGGCAACTCTTTTACAGGGAAGTTTTGGAATTTATTATAAAATTATGCAGTTTGCATTGTTTGCCGCTTTTGGTTTGTCTAATACGATTATAAGTATACTTTCTTTTAATTATGGCATGAAAAATAAAGAAAGAGTGAAAACTTGTATTTCACTAGCCATTTTAGACTCCATAATCATTGCAACATTAATTACTATTTTGTTTGAGGCACTTGCATCTCCTCTTGCTAAACTCTTCAGTATGGCAAGTGTTGATATAGAGACAACTATCAATCAGACCGTAATAACAGCTATACGAATTGCTAGTTTGGGCTATATATTTATGACAATAAGTATTGTTATACAAGGAATATTACAATCATTCAGGTATGCAATTTTTCCACTCTTAATTTCTTTTTTAAGACTTTGTCTGCTTGTTTTCCCAATCGCCTATTTATTTACTTTATCTGAAAATACGGTTACCTTAGTGTGGTGGACATTCCCAATTGTAGAAACTCTCACTGTCATATTTTCGCTTCTTATTTTAAAATATGCATATAGAAAAAAAATAAGTAATTTATAAATTCTATGAAAAAAGAGGTCTTGCTTCAAAGCATGACCTCTTTTTCATTCTATGACTATAGCATATGACCAGCAAACTGAGTCATATAAAGCTCATAGTATTTTCCTCTTTTCTTCATTAAAGAGGTATGATTTCCAATTTCAACAATTTTACCTTGATCCATAACCACAATTTTATCTGCATCTAAAATAGTAGAAAGCCTATGAGCAATAATCAAACTTGTTTTATCCTTCATCAATTGAATCATAGCATCCTGAATCAATTTTTCTGTACGTGTATCAACGCTAGATGTAGCTTCATCTAAGATGAGTATTTTAGGCTTAGCAATGAAAGATCTAGCTATACTTAGCAACTGACGTTGACCTTGACTTAAATTAGAACCACCTTCAGAAAGTACTGCATCATACCCTCCTTTAAGCTGGTTTATAAATTCATGGCAATGACATTTTTTAGAAGCATTTATAATTTCTTCTTCTGTTGCCATACTATTAGAGTATTTGAGATTATTCCAAATGGTATCTTTAAACAAAATGGTATCCTGTAAAACAATTGCCATATTTTTTCTTAGCTCTTCTTTATTGATATTTTGAATAGATACTCCATCTATCAAAATATCACCTTCAGAAACATCATAATACCGCATTAATAAATTCACGACAGTTGTCTTTCCAGATCCTGTATGCCCAACTAAAGCAATTTTTTCTCCACTATGAATATTTAAATTGAAATTATAAAGTACTTGTTTGCCATTCACATAAGAAAAATCAACATTAGAAAAAACAATATTCCCTTGTTTATTTGTCATCAGCTCTTGTCCTTTATTATTCTCATTATCATGATCTAATACAATAAACACACGCTCAGCAGATGCAATAGAAGTCTGTAGTTGTCCATATAATGATGCAATTTCATTTATTGGTCTAGAAAATTCTTTTGCATAAATAATAAAGGCAGAAATTATACCAATGGATACTATATCTTTAGTTGCAAAGTAACCTCCAAATGCTGCTATAATAACAAATCCTATATTACTTATTGCATTCATAACTGGCCCCATGGATCCACCTAGAATTTCTGCAATAATTCCTGCCTTTGTTAGTTCTTTTGATGTTTCTGAAAACTCACGGATGACATCTTCTGCTTTAGAATAACTTACAACAGTTCTATAACTAGTCACCATTTCTTCAACAGTTCCATTCATTTTACCCAAAAGAACTTGCCTACGTTTAAAATATTTTTTCATAGATTTAGATAGAAGTTTTGTTGTACATATTGTAAGCAGAATTACAACTAAAGATAAGGAAGCAAGCTGCCATGAAGTAATAAACATGATAATCAATGTTCCTATAATCATTAAAATTCCACTAAATAATGAACTTAAACTCTGAGCTAAAGAATTTGAAATATTATCCACATCATTGGTCATTCTACTCATAATATCTCCATGAGAATGTGTATCAAAATACACAACTGGCAAATGAATAATTTTATGAAACAAATCTCTTCTCATTCGTTTGACTATTCTTTGTGATAAAACCGCACTAATGAATCCTTGAACTAAATTAAATAATGATAACAAAACAAATAATCCAATCATCCAAAAAAGATATGGATAAAGGTCCTCAAACTGACCTTGATCAATTGCATCTATTGCAGCACTTTGAATTCTTGGAGTAATAACATTACAAATAACAACAAAAACAATTGCTAAAAATAAGATTGAAATGAGACTAATCTCTTTTTTAAAATATTTAAGCAATCGAAGAACCGTTCCTTTTCTGTTTTCAGCCTTTTCACCAATAAATATTCCCTTTGGTCCTCTTCCACCAAATCGAAAAGATGTGGCAGTGTCTTGAGTAACATTTTCCTTTTTATTTGTAGTTTGAATAACCTTATATAATTCAATTTTTTCTTCTTCAGATAATTCTTCTAAAATTTGATCTTTTTCACTTAAAATTATTTTTTTAGTGGTGTTTGAAAGTTTTCCCTCTTGATTCAATTCTTTTTTTGCAGTGCTCAAAAGTTCTAAAAATTGAATTTTATTCATAAATCTCAACTCCTTTTAGCTGAGAACTATAAATTTCTTGATAGATTTTACTGCTTTTTAATAATTCTTCATGCGTTCCTTTATCTACAATTTTACCTTGTTCTAAAACAAAAATTATATCTGCATTTCGAACAGAAGAAATTCTTTGAGCAATAATTATTTTTGTTTTTTCTTTATATTTCTCATTTAAATTTTTTAATACATTTGCTTCTGTTTTCATATCCAAAGCACTTGTAGTATCATCAAGAATTAGAATTTCAGAAGGCTTTAATACCGCTCTTGCAATGCTCATTCTTTGCTTTTGCCCACCTGATAAACTCATTCCCTTCTCAGCTACTAATGTATAATATCCTTCTTCTTTAGCACAAATAAATTCATCTGCACAAGCAATTTTAGCAGCCTCTATTACTTCCTCTTTAGCAGAGGATGGATAACTAAAGGCAATGTTTTCATAGATTGTTTTTGAAAACAATTCACTTTTCTGTAAAGCAATTGAAATCTTACTACGCAAATATTCTAAAGAATAGTCCTTTATATCTATATCATCTATTAAAATGTTTCCTTCACTTGCATCATAGAATCTAGGGATTAAATGGACTAAAGAAGATTTTCCACTTCCTGTGGAACCTAAGATACCTACACTTTGTCCTCCCTCAATTGTAAAACTTAAATTTTTTAAAACTGGAACATCTGCTTGATTGGGATAAGAAAAACTAACATTTTTAAATTCGATTTTGCCAAACGACTCTGTTTCCTCCTTAAAGTAACCATCTTTTATTATTGGAAGAGCCCTAAGTATTTCCTTAATACGTACACTGGATGCCTGGGCACGTGAGGCAGTTTGGAATAAATTCGCCATATTTAAAATTGCCATTAATATTCGAGAAATATATGTAATTGCTGCCATAATTTGACCAGTAGTCATCCCATTATTTGCTTTAATATTAATTCCTCCGACATATATAATAGCAACAATACTTAAATTTAAGATTATATTTGTAATAGGATGCATAAGGCTAAAAAGCTTCAAGACATATCCTTGAATACCAACCAAACCTGTATTGGCTTTATCAAATCTATTTTCTTCATAATCTTCCTTGACATAAGCCTTAACAACTCTTGCACCAGCAACATTTTCTTGTAAGACAGAGTTTACCTCATCTATCTTTTTTTGTAAAATTTTAAATTTAGGGCTTGCCTTACGAATAAAAATAAATACAAACAGAATGACAATTGGTAAAGAGCATGAAAGAACTATCCCAAAACTCAGTTCAAGCATTAACATACAAAATATTCCACCTGTAAAAAGCATAAATGTTCGAACAAATCCACGAATCAAGAGACTCACCAAATTTTGTATTTGTGTGACATCATTTGTTATTCTTGTTACTAAAGATCCTGTCTCAAAATCATCAGACTGCTGAAATGATAAATGCATCACCTTTCTAAAGCAATCCACTCTTAAATCATTAGCAAAATTTTGACTACAAAGATTGGCAAAAACGCCACTTAAAACACCAAAGATTCCTCCCAAAATAACTAATCCTATCATAATTAGCCCATTTGTTAAAATTATTTGAACATCTGGCATACCGTTATTATATATTCCATTAACTCCCTCATCTATAATTTTAGATAAGTAGTTTGGTTGTAAAAGATCCATGCAAACTTCACCAATCATAAAAATTGGAGCCCATATTGCATAATACCAATATTTTTTTATATATTTAAACATATTCTTCTCCTCTCCAATCTTTATATAATCTTGTTAGTATATCAAATAATTGATTACATTCTACATCATTTAAAGCCAAAAATAGTTTTTCATTTTCTACTTCATATTCTTCTATTAAAGAATTCACTTTGAATAGTCCTTTCTCAGTAAGTTCTACCAAAATTCTTCTTTTATCCTTATCATCTTTTGTTCTAACAATCAGTCCATTCATTTCCATTTTTAAAAGAATCTCAGATAAAGACCCAGCTTTAATATGTAAACATTCTAATAACTGTCCTTGAGGCATAAGAGAATGCTTCTTTAATATCAACAATATACGATATTGTCCCAATTTTTTACCCTTTTGATGATGTAAAAAATGACCACACTTTTGTATTAAATCTAATAACTCTTTTCTTTCCATAATAAATCACCTTATCTATTTTACAATACTTTTTAAAAAATATCAAGGTACCTAACTATTTCTTTGATATAATTTTTTAAATTGTTCACTTAAAATTTAACTATATTAAAAAATTAACAAAATTCTTTTCATTTCAATGCTTGAGTTGTTAATTTTCTAAAAAAATAATCGTTAATAGATTTTCCATCTACTAACGACATCATACATAATGGTTATTTATTTTTTACTGAAGCACTTTCAATGTGGGTCATTGAAACAATACTCTCCACCAACGCAGTTTGTGGAAACATATCTAAAGGAGTAATTGAATTCACTTTATAGTCTTTACATAATTTTTCTAGATCTTTTGCTAAAGTTGCAGGATTACAAGAAACATAAACTATTTTTTTTACCTTAGTCTTTAAAATCGCATCAATAAAGTCACTGCCTAATCCAGTCCTTGGTGGATCAACAACAACAACATCAAACACTTCTCCTTTATCAATCATAGAAGGAAGTAACATAGCTGCATCACCTTGTAAGAATTTCGCATTAGATATTTTATTCATCTTTGCATTTTCATTTGCAGCAAGAACAGCATCTTTATTATATTCTATTCCAACAACTTCTTTTGCCATACTAGCAAGATATAATCCAATTGCGCCTACACCACAATATGCATCTAATACTCGCTCTTTGCGAGAAAGCTTGCAGGATTTTAATACAAGATCAAAAATGTTTTTTGCCTGTTTTGTATTTAATTGGAAAAATGTGTTTGGATAAATCTTATATTGAATATGACCAACTCTTTCAACAATGTAGGGCGTTCCTTCTAAATGGTTCAACTCTTCACCAAAAAAGGTTCCCTCTTTCTTTGAATAATTAAAAGATTCGTAAACACTTCTCACTTTTGGATTTTCAATAATCTTTTTTGCTAAATCTTTGATTTTATTATTCTTTTCAGCACAAATCAAACATACTAAAGCTTCATCTGCTTCATTTACTCTTACAACTAAATATCTTAAAACACCACGATTAAATTTTGGTAAATAAACTGATATTCCCAATTCCTTAGCATATTTTAAAATTTGTTGGTTCAACTGGTTCACTAAAGGCTTTTGAACTAAACATTCCTTAATAGGAACTAAGCGATTTGATTTTGCCTTCAGCATAGATACTGTATAATCTTCTTCTATTTTTTGAATTGCCAGTTGACTTTTATTTCGATATCCAAACTGTTCAATAGAAGGTACGGTTTTTCTTATCTCAAAAGATCTTGGATTTAAAGAGGTATATCTAGATATAGCTTCTATAACTAAATCTCTTTTTAATTCTAACATTTTATCATATGAAATATGAGAAACATTGCATCCACCACATTCATTATAATATGGACAAGAAGGAATGATGCGTTCTTTAGAAATACGTTTTATTTCTAAACTTTTAGCAAAGACCATTTTATCTTTAACCTCTGTAACTTCTACAGCATGTCCTTCTCCTGGAATTGCATTTTCTACAAATGTAGTCATTCGATTATAAAATCCTATTCCTTCTCCATTAATCCCCAATCGTTTTATATCCAAAATAAAATTATCTTTTTCTTTCACTAACCTTCACAGCCTTTACTTTAAAAAATTTAAATCTACCATATCCATAAGATAAAGATGCTCCTCTAGCATAAATTCCTATTTTACCACCAATCCATCTACCTGGAGTTGCAGTATAAACTTGTTTTAAACTTGTCCCATTAAATCCTAGTTGATAAGTTCCAGGATAACTAAATTTCATTGAGAAAAGAATTTCATTATTTTGATAAATTGAATCAAAAACAATAACATCATTTTCTTGATTAAAAGCCCCTGTTTTAACCTGAAGATGATTCACTCCATTAATACGTTTCACACAAATATAAGAATAAGTATTTCCCATATAGCAAAAGCCAACTTCATCTTCATCATTTGCTAATTTCAATTCACATAAGCTTTCCACCTTAAAAGAAGGAAAAGCAAGTTTAGTTAAAAATAAGTTTGGAGTTAAATTTAATGCCTTAGATGCTTTCTCATTATGATAAAAACAATTTAACATGAGTCCTTGATGAAATGTATACCAGCCTTCTTGTTTATTAGCTGGGGTTTGCCACATTAAGCTTAATTCGTTCTTTCTAAATAAATCCTCTGTTTGCATTTTAAAGTTGGATTTTTTATTTACCAAATATTCATGTTTTAATACAGGCGTTCCTGAAAGTAACTCATCATGTGCATATCCACATAGTGGCCAATCATTTACCCATTTTACAGGCTGTAAATGACAAATTCTTCCATAACACTTCATATCCTGAAAATGAACAAATGCCCATTCATCATTTTTAAGTTCTATTAATGCTCCCTGATGTGGTCCATTTATAATAGAATCATTTTGCATTAAGACAATTTTTGGTTCATAAGGACCATATATATTTTTACTTCTTAAACAAACCTGCCATCCCGTTTTAACGGATCCCGCAGGAGCCATAATATAAATCCATCCATTTCTTTGATTGAATTTTGGCCCTTCAATCGTTGGATTCATATTATGCCCATCATAGATTATCGTATAAGTCTGTGATATTTTATTTTTGAGATCAGGAGTAACTTCATATAATCCAAGGCATGAATTAAATCCTGCCCTACTTTTGGCAAAAGCCAAAACCACATAGCATTTATCCTCTAACCATATTGGGCAAGGATCTTCAAATCCCTTTCCCTCTATTAAGCACCAAGGCTCACTCCAGTTCCCTTTTTCAATATCTGTGCAACTTGCAACATAAATTCCCTCATCAGGAAAAGGTATAGATGCATAATACTTTCCATCATGATATCTTAAAGATGGTGCCCAAGCACCATCTCCATGATGAACATCTTTAAAGCGAGAAAAGGGAATATCTTGAAAAACATGCCCTATCATTTTCCAATCCACTAAATTCTTACTTTTTAAAACTGGAATGCCAGGTGTATGATTAAAGCTAGAAGCTATCATATAAAAATTATCGCCTCTACGTATTACATCTGGATCAGAATAATCTGAAAAAAGTATTGGATTTGTATAGTCCATAAATCTTCCCTACTTTCTAATTAAACGAATAATATCATTATAAGTCACATAAACAAATAGAATCATCAAAAGAATAAAAAATACATTGTTTACAATATTTTCTACTTTCTTACTTGCTTTTTTCCTTGTGACTAGTTCATAACCTAAAAATACAATTCTACCACCATCTAAGGCTGGAATTGGAAGTAAATTCATAACACCTATATTGACAGAAAGCATTGCCATAAACGCTAGCAATGATAAAATTCCTGAAGCTACAAACGTTTGAATCAATCCAAATATTCCAACAAAACTAGATAAATCATTCACACCTACCTGACGAATTCCTTTCGTTGGTGCAATTAATAAAGCTAGTGTTCTAAAAATCAAAGTAAAATCTTGCCAAAAGTCCTTGAAGGCTTCTCCAATACATTCAAAGAATTTGAAATGCATGGTTGGAGACATTCCAACACGAATTTGAATTTTTTCAATTCTTTGATTGTTTAAAACTTCATCTCCATAGGTTTGTAAAGTTGCACATTCATCAATAGAAACTATTCCACCTTTCTTATAAGAATAGTATTCAAATTTTACATTCACAACATCAGCATTTTTAAATATTTCTATCATTTGATTCCAAGATTCAACCGCGATAACTTCTCCTGGCTCAATTGTCTTATCTTTATTGACCTTATCTACTTTTATTTTAGTGATAATATCACCTTTTTCAATTGGATAATTTCCTTTGTTTTTATCATTTAAATATCGTAAGGCAATATTTCCTAAAGTTAATCCATTTATCCCTTCAGGCATATCTTTTTCTTCTACTTGAATATCTGAAATACCAAGGGAAGTAATATATGTATAACAATTTAAATCAATGGTTTGTTCTACTCCCTCTCTTAAAATTTTCATTTGAACAAAGGTGCTATTATTTTCTAAAAGTTTATCTAACTCTTTACTCACATCATTCCAATCTGTTACAATGACACCATTAATCTCTTTAATTTCATCCCCTGATTTTAAAATAGATTCTTCATTTTGTATCAAATAAGAATTTGATCCTGCAATACTCCCTATTTTTGATGAGGCATTGTTAGGAACACCTGTAGCAAAGCTTACAATTAGATAAAGAAGAATAGCCAAAATAAAATTCATAAAAGGACCAGCAAACAAAGTTAAAAATCTTTGTAAAATACTTTTAGATTCAAAAGAGCGATTATAAGGTGTAATTTGCATCTTCTCACCTTTTTTTAAAGTATAATACGCATCCTCCAAAACTTCATAATATTGATTTTGAAAGCCATCATTAATTGTAATATATAAGGGGTTTCCCTCTTGACCATATAAATCTACATCAACAACCTCACCACGAATCATGGCATCAGTATCCTCAATTGTAATAATTTCACTAATCTTATGGTCTAAAATATTTACACCGATTGTATCTCCTACTTTAATTAATTCATTAGAAACTTCTTCTCCTGCCATAGAAACATATCCACCAATTGGAATTGCACGAATACAAAATGTTGTTTCTTTAAACTTACGCTTATAAATGGCTGGTCCCATTCCTATAGAAAATTCATGGCATAAGATTCCTGCTCGTCTTGCAAAAAAGAAATGGCCTCCCTCATGAATAATAATTATAACTCCTAAAACTAGGATAAAAGCAATAATACTGACAATGACTAAAGGTACACCAGTTAGTGCTAAAATCATAAAATCACTCCATATTCTTTTAAAATATTCTTATAAACATCTTTACTAACTTTTAGTCGCTCTTCTAACGATGGTATACCATCACGACTATACTCTAATTTATTAATCTCTTTATCAATAATATGCGTAATTTCTAAAAATGAAATATAATGATTTAAAAATAAATAAACTGCAGCCTCATTTGCCGCATTAAGTACTGCTAAATAAAGTCCACCCTTTTCAGCTGCTTGATAAGCAAATTTTAAGCATGGAAACCTTTCAAAAGATAGCTCCTTAAAGTGTAATGCTAAAAAAGAAAAATCCAAATTGTTTACCTCTTGCCTAAAATGATTTGGATAATTTAATGCATAAGCAATAGGAATTCGCATATCTGATACACCAAGTTCAGCCTTAATTGATCCATCATTAAACTCCACTAATGAATGAACAATACTTTCTGGATGAAGTACTGTATCAATTTGGTTATAGTCAATTCCAAAAAGATAATGTGCCTCAATCACCTCAAAGCCTTTATTCATCATTGTTGCAGAATCAATTGTGATTTTTGGTCCCATGTTCCAATTTGGATGCTTTAAAGCATCTTCTACAGTTACATCTTTTAATTCTTCTAAAGTTTTATCACGAAAAGAACCACCACTTGCAGTAATAATCAAGCGTTTGATTTGTTCATGCTTTTCCCCAGACAAACATTGTAATATTGCTGAATGTTCAGAATCAATAGGAACTAGACTAACATTATATTCTTTAATTAATTGATTGATAATATCTCCTGCAACCACTAAGGTTTCTTTATTTGCCAAAGCAATATGTTTTTTAGTTTGAATTGCCTCTACTGTTGGGGCTAAACCTGCAACACCAACTAAAGCATTGACAAGCCATTCATTTTCATAGCGGTGATACTTAGCTACTTCAATTAGTCCTTCATCTCCATAAACAATAATAGCTTCATAGCTTAAAGGAAAAATATGTTCTTTCTTTCTAAAACATATGATTTCTGGATGAAATTCTTCTATAAGTTCCTTAGCCAAATTTAAATTAGATCCAACACTCAAACCAACAATTTTAAAATTAGTAGGTTGATTTCTAACAACATCTAAAGTTTGCGTACCTATAGATCCACATGCTCCTAATAAATATAAATATTTCATTTTACATCCCCATCATCATAGGCCAAGCAATTCGAACTACAGTTATAAAGCATAAGAAGATAATGCTTGAAAATAGAATTGAATCAAATCGATCTAGTACTCCTCCATGCCCTGGAAAGATATTAGAAAAATCTTTTATCTCATATGTTCTTTTAAACTTAGAACAAACTAAATCTCCAACTTGAGAACCAATAGAAACCAAAACAGTTAAAACAATAATTGTAATTACCATAAGCGCAGATGGAATCTTTTCTATATTAAATACACCTTCGAAAAATTGGATTGGATCCGCAGATGGTACAAAATAATGTCCAAAAAAATGATATAAAATAGCAAATAAAGATCCAACAATTGTTGCACAAATGGTGCCACCAATCGCACCTTCCCATGTTTTTTTAGGAGAGATGGTTGGACATAATTTATGTTTTCCAAACCGCATACCAAATACAAGAGCAAAAATATCTGTAAATGTACAAACCAAAACAATATATATAATAAATCTCATTCCATTAAAAAGTAATATTGTAAAGGATGAGAATCCTAAAGCTACATAAAGAATAATCATAAAGCATCTACCAACATCAGCAGCATCAAAATCTTTGACAAATACCTGACATGCAAATACTAAAACACAAGATATTGTAAGTGTAGTTAAAATACTAACCTTAAAATCAACTTTATCCATCATTTTTGTGATGATAGAATCTGTTGACGAGGGATCTTCATTTACAATACCCATATAAATTAAGAATGTCATTAGCACAATTAAAATTTTTACTCCATTAGAGATTTTTTTCGTCCGTTCACACATATGAATCATCTCTAATGTTGCTATAATACAAAAGAACATTATAACAACTTGTAATAAGGGGAATAACTCCTTAATTAATAATAATGGTATTAAAATGATTGCCAATACGATTCCAGTAATAATTCTTTTTTTCATTAGGAGTCCTCCAATCACTTTGACTAAAACAAAATATATTAGTATTATACCACTACTCCCAAAAAATTAAAAGATAAATTATGCTTTTCACATAATTTATCACAAAGAAAAACCCAAGAAGAAAAAGTACATTGTACTCTTGAATTCTTGGGAAATCATTTTATATAGACATTAAGTCTTTATTCTTTTTAGAAGATATTTCATCAATAAGTAAAATCTTTTTGTCAGTCAATTTTTGAATGTCTTCTAAAGCACTTTTTTCATCATCTTCAGGCAAATCTAATTTTTTCACCTCATCGTTTGCATCACGACGAATATTTCTGATGTTTACCTTTGCTTGTTCTTCCATCTTTCCAACAACCTTAGTTAATTCTCGACGTCTTTCCTCTGTCATTTGAGGTAAGATTAGACGAATACCAACACTATCATTTTGAGGTGTAAGGCCTAAAGATGAAGCAGAAATTGCTCGTTCAATATCTTTACATGAAGACTTGTCAAATGGCTTAATATAAATTTGATTTGCCTCAGGTATTGTTATACTAGCTATATTTTTGACTGGAGTCATTACACCATAATAATCAATCATAATTGAATCTAATAAAGATGCAGAAGCTCTTCCTGTACGAACAGTCGAAAGTTCTCTTTCAAATGATTGAATTGCTTTATCCATTCTATCTTCTGCTTCTAATAATGTCATTTCTAATTCTTCCATAATTTCACCTACTTTACATGTACAAATGTACCTATTTTTTCACCTTTTACAGCTCGAACAATATTTCCTTCTGTATTCATGTTAAATACAATAAGATTCAAGCCATTATCTTTACATAATGATGCTGCTGTAGCATCCATCACTTCTAAATTCTTTGATAATATATCACTAAAAGTGATGTCTTTATATAGCTTCGCATCTTTATTTTTACGAGGATCAGAATCATACACGCCTTCTGTTTTATTCTTTGCCATTAAAACAATTTCAGCACCTATCTCTGTAGCACGCAATATACAAGCTGTATCTGTAGAAAAATAAGGTGACCCAAGTCCTCCAACAAAAATACATACTCTACCCTTTTCTAAATGGCGTACTGCTCGTCTTCTAATATAGGGTTCTGCAACCTCATCAATTTGAAGAGCAGATAATACTCTTGTTGGAACACCAATCTGCTCTAATGCATCTTGTACAGCCAATCCATTCATAACAGTAGCAAGCATTCCCATATAATCTGCCTGAGCACGTTCCATTCCTAATTCAGAAGCAGTTTTACCACGCCAAATATTGCCACCACCTACTACAATTCCAATTTCAACACCAAGATCATGAGCATCTTTAATTTGTTTTGCAATGGATTGTACTGTCTTAGAATCAATGCCAAATGGAGTTTCCCCCTTCATTGCTTCTCCACTCATTTTTAATAAAACGCGTTTATACATTTTCTTCCCCTCTTTTCTTTTATTTTTAAAAATAGGGGAGGCTTTCAAAATAGCCTCCCCTAAACATTACTTATTGAAGGCTGCGGATTGTGCTGCAACCTCAGCAGCAAAATCATTTACTTGCTTCTCAATTCCTTCACCAACTTCAAGTCTAACAAAGGAAACAACATGAGATTTAGCGCCTTGAACATACGCCTCAACAGTTTGATCTGGATTCTTAACAAATGCTTGTGATAATAAGCAAATTTCTTTTAAATTTTTCTCCAAACGTCCTGGAACAATTCTTTCAGCAATTATGTTTTCAGGCTTTGGTTTAGCAGATTGTGCATTTTCGTTTAATGCTGCTGCTAAAATAATTTCTCTTTCGTTTTCAATTACATCACTAGGAATATCATCCTTAGAAACATACTTAGGATTCAATGCTGCAACATGCATAGCAATATCCTTAGCAACAACATCATCATTACCACTAAGAATAGAAATTGTAATAATTCTACCTCTCATATGCTTGTAAGCACCAAATACTTCATTACTATTCTTTTCTATAACGCGTACTCTACGTAATGTAATTTTTTCTCCAATTACACCAGAAGCTTCAAGAATAACTGTATTTAAATCCTTACCATCAACAACTAATCCTAATGCTTCTTCTGTATTTGTAGCATTAGATTCAACTAAAATCTTACCTATTTTTTCAAGTAGATTTAAAAATTTCTCATTTTGGGCAACAAAGTCAGTTTGAGAGTTTAACTCAAAAACAACACACTTGTTACCAGAAATTGCATAAGAGCATAAACCTTCTGCAGCAACAGCTCCTTCTTTTTTCACAGCTTTAGCAATTCCTTTTTCGCGTAACCAAGTTACAGCCTTTTCCATATCACCATCTGTAGCAGCTAGTGCCTTTTTACAATCCAACATACCTGCAGATGTTTTATCACGTAATTCTTTTACCATTTGTGCAGTAATATTTGCCATAATTTGTTCCCTCCAAAATTATTCAGCAGATTGAGTTTCTTCAACCTTAACTGGTTTTTTTGCTGCTGGCTTTTTAGCAGCAGGTTTCTTTGCTTTAGGAGCATCCTTTACAGCAGGCTTTTCCTTAGAAATCTCTTCGCTCAAGTTCACTTCTTCAACTTCCTCAAACTTTTCAACCTCTCCACCATTTGCTTCAATAACAGCATTTGCCATTACCCAAGTAACTAGTTTTACAGCACGAATTGCATCATCGTTTGCAGGAATAACATAATCAACATCATCAGGATCGCAGTTTGTATCTACAATTCCGAATACTGGAATATTTAATTTACGAGCTTCTAAAATAGCATTGCGTTCCTTACGTGGATCAACAATAAATAAAGCATTTGGAAGCTTTTGCATATCCTTAATTCCACCTAAGAACTTTTCTAATTTTTCACGTTCTGCAATAAGTTTAATTACTTCTTTTTTAGGTAATTTTTCAAAATCACCATTTTCTTCCATCTTATACAAATCGTGTAATTTAGCTATTCTTTTCTTAATTGTCTTAAAGTTGGTTAAAGTACCACCCAACCATCTTTGGTTTACATAGTATTGACCAGAACGTGCTGCTTCTTCCTTTACAGCCTCCTGAGCTTGTTTCTTTGTACCAACAAATAATACCTTTCCTTCATTCTTAGCGATTTCTAAAAGAGCAACATATGCTTTTTCAATTTCATTTGCAGTCTTTTGTAAATCAATGATGTAAATTCCATTTCTAGCTGTGAAAATATACTTAGCCATCTTTGGATTCCATCTACGAGTCGCATGTCCAAAATGAACACCTGACTCTAATAATTGTTTCATTGAAACTACTGATTCAGACATTTTCTTTTTCTCCTTTTTATTTTTGTTTTTGTCCTCTGCTTTCTTCAACATTAGCCTCCATCAATTTCACTTGCACACGACGACCAACTCCAAAAGCATGTGTATTTTTTGTGCCTTTAATATAATAGCATATCTTTATAATTAATTCAAGAAAAATTTTTGCATCCCATAAGATTGATATTTATAAAAAACTGCTGACATTTTATATCAGCAGTTTCAATATGAAATTTTAAAATGTTAAGACCTTATCTTCTTCTTTAGGCAATTTAGAAATTTTTTTTGCATGAAGAACAATAACCTCTTCCTGTGCAAAAGCTGAATACTCATGAGATATAGATGCCTCTAAGAATATACAATCTCCTATAGAAAGTAAAGATGCTGTTTCATCTACAACCTCATACCCTAAAAATTGAATATCATCTTCACAGCAAGTCATTACATTACGACCAACTACAAAAGTATCTTTTAAAATATCTCTTACAAAAGTTTTAAACTTAATTGTTTTTCCCTGATATTTTTCATAATTATCAAATACATCAATATACCAAGTTGGATAGTCTTCCTCTTCTAAAATTATAATATCTTTAGTTATATCATATGGAAGATCTTCATCTAGCATAGATGTTAACTGTCCATTCTTTCCTTCAAATCCAATTTGACATTCTATGTTTAAAGCTCGAACTTGTCTACGATAACTAGCTAAATCCTTTATTCCATCACAACGATTAAATATAATCAAAGAAGAATATTTTACTAGATTATTAAATATCTGCCTCATATTATTAAAATATATGGAAAATGTTGTTGCATCAATTAAAGTTATTTGTTGATAGACTGGCATATGTTCAGGTAATTCTAATTTTTCAATATCAAAAAAGCTATTATATTCTAAAACGATTTGCGTAGGCTGATATTTTTCATCTAACGCTAAAAAGAATTCACTGTTCAGATTATCTACAGAAGAAACACTTGCAAAATGAACCTCATATTCTTTTAGCCATTCATCTTCATATTCTACTTCACCCTCTTCACAGGCAACAATCAAAGTATTTCCAGCTTGATAGGAAACATTATTTTCAATAATCTCCTTGATTAAAGTTGTTTTACCACTTTCAATTAAACCATTTACTATAAAAATAGGTACTTCAATCATAGAACAATTCTCCTAAAATAAATTTTTAATTTTGTCTTTGTCAATTTGTGAACCAATCACACAAATTTTACCAATTGGACAAGGATTACACATTTCAACTACAACCTCATCTGGCGTCAAATTAAATTGATACCACTGATTATTTAAATCACAAACTACACCCTTAGCACGCACAATCATGCCATGTTCTCCATTTGAAATTTCATCTAAAACTTTACTTAGATGTTCCATATTATATTTTTTTACTGTCTCAATTCCCACTGATGTAAAAATTTCATCAGCATGATGGTGGTGATGTCCACAACCGCATCCTTCTTCATGTTCATGGTGGTGATGTTCACAACCGCATCCTTCTTCATGTTCATGGTGGTGATGTTCACAACTGCATTCTTCTTCATGTTCATGGTGGTGTTCTTCTAATGAATGAATTAATTCTTTCATAAAATCATCTTCAATACCTTCATAAGCATCTAATAAATTTTCATCTTGTAAATTTTGGATTGGTGTTGTAATCACAACTGCTTCTTGATTATGTTTTCTTATAATTTCTAAAGCCTCTGCTATTTTTGATTCATTTACTTTTTCAGTACGAGACAAAACAATCGTATGAGCTGCTTTAATTTGATCTATAAAAAATTCACCAAAATTTTTAGAATAAAGTTTTGCTTTAGAAGCATCCACCATACAAATCAAGGAATTTAAGTGTGATTCTAATCCTGCTTCACAAACAGCATGAATAATATCAGATAATTTTCCTACTCCAGACGGTTCAATAATTATTCGCTCAGGATGAAACTTCTCAACCACTTCATTTAAAGATTTAGAAAAATCTCCAAACAAACTACAACAGATACATCCTTGAGATAGTTCTTTAATATCTATTTTTGCTTCTGAAAGAAAATCAGTATCAACAGAAACTTCACCAAATTCATTTTCTATTAATACAACCTTTTCAT